>JAUHYU010000120.1 GCA_030426345.1 Bacteroidia bacterium | reverse complement strand
CTCCCCTCTATAAAAAACCGATTGTCATTCCGAGCGTAGCGAGGAATCTGCTGTGGACGAAAAGGAGTGCTTCCAGCATCCCTGTTTCCACATGCTCATACTGTTGGATGCTGAGTCGTTGGAGCATCCGCCTTCCAAGGCACTTCGGCCTCTGGACAAGCCGGCGGACAAGCTCTCCGATCCCACTGTACAGCGGGAGCACACTCGACAACGCCGATCCCGATGTGTCGGGAAGGAGTTTGCTCCTGCATCTCTGTTTCCAGGCACCAATAAATCTCAGTGGCCTGTAGTAGGAATAGTCCTATTTTTGCCGCATGGAAAAAGCGCAGGCTTGTATACTGGCGATTGAGTCTTCGTGTGACGATACTTCAGCGGCGGTGATGAAAGATGGCGTCGTGTTGAGTAATATCATCGCCAGCCAGGCTATCCATGCGAAGTATGGAGGCATTGTGCCTGAGGTGGCGTCTAGGATGCACCAGGAAAATATTGCCCTTGTGGTAGATGCTGCACTAGATAAAGCTGGTATTCAGCCGGATCAACTGGATGCGATCGCCTGTACCGCCGGACCCGGGCTGATGGGGTCGCTGACGGTGGGGTTGAGTTATGCGAAGGGGCTTGCGCTCAGTTTGCAGATTCCGTTGATTTCGATCAATCACATGCGTGCGCATGTCTTGTCGCATTTTATTGATGATCCTGTCCCGGTTTTTCCGTTTCTCTGCCTGACGGTTTCCGGTGGGCATACGCAAATCGTTTTGGTGAAGGATGAGGATACTTTTGAGGTACTCGGCCAGACCCTGGATGATGCCGTGGGGGAAGCATTTGACAAATCCGGAAAACTATTGGGTCTGCCCTATCCTGCCGGGCCGATCATCGACAAGTATGCTTCACTCGGCGATGCTCGTTTTCCGTTTCCCATCCCCCAGATTGATGGGTTGGATTTTAGTTTCAGTGGGGTGAAAACGGCCATCATGTATTTCCTTCGGGATGAAAAGAAGAAAGATCCTGCGTTTGTGGCAAACAACATGAACGATATCTGTGCGAGTATCCAGCATACGTTGGTGGAGATTCTTTCGCGCAAGATCATGCAGGCGGCAGAGGAACATCATATCAGCGAGATCGCCGTTGCCGGTGGTGTTGCGGCCAATTCCGGTTTGCGCAGGGCACTGGGAGTACTCGGGGAAGCGCGTGGATGGAATCTTTACATTCCCGCGATGCAGTATTGTACGGACAATGCCGGTATGATCGCGATGGCCGGGTATCTGCAGTTTCAGAAGGGGCGGTTTTCCGGGTTGGATGCTAAGCCGTATGTGCGGGGGATGTAGCATTCCTCCTGTTGGATACGGTTTTACTGCAAATCCCTTTATTTTCTATTTACCAGAAAACTCAACCGGGATGAAAATAAATTCTACCCTGGAACACAAGTCGTTGGAGCAAACTCCAACAACGGCACTCGCGAAAAAGCCGATGCAAGGAGTTTGCTCCTGCATCTCTGTCTCACGCGCCGATCCCGATGTGTAGGAATATAGTTTGCTCCTGCATCTCCTTCTCTTACTCAATAATCTATCCTGGTGCAAAGTGTCGTTGGAGCATCTGCATTCCATAGCACTTCGGCCTCTGGACAAGCATGCGGACAAGCACTCCAATCCCGCTGTACAGCGGGAGCAATTTATAAAATTACTATGGATGTTCCCATTTTGGGAACTTTTGCCTATCTTTGTTAAAATCTGTTGTTTGAGAGTTATTGCAAAAAAGGTACTTCGGGACTTCTGGAGCAAGTACCCTGATTGTGAGCAAGCGTTAAAGTCGTGGTACCACGAAGCTGAAAAGGCCCGATGGAAAAACTCAAATGAAATAATAAATGAGTACCCAAGTGCAAGTATCATTGGCAGAAACAGGATCGTCTTTAATATTAAAGGCAATCATTACAGACTCATTGTAAAGATTAATTATGCTTACCAGATTATGTGGATCCGCTTTATCGGGACACACAAACAATATGATAAAATCGATGCATCCAATATTTAACTCATGCGGCTAAAACTTATAAAGACTAAAAAGGATTACCTGGAAGCATTGGATCGCCTGGAAGAGATCTTTGATGCTAAGCGTGGTTCCCAGGAGGGAGATGAACTTGAGGTATTGGGTATGCTGATAGACTTGTACGAAAAGGAACATTTTCCCGTCGATCTTCCTGACCCCATTGAAGCCATTAAGTTCAGAATGGAGCAAATGGGCTATACGCAAACAGACCTGGCTTCAGTAGTCGGGCTTAAGAGCCGTGCCAGTGAAATATTAAACAGGAGAAGAAAGCTTACCCTGGACATGATCCGTCAGCTTCATGAAAAGCTGAATATTCCGACTGATGTGTTGATTCAGGCTTATTGAGTTTCACTTTCTCATCAATCATATCTCCACTATCTGCTAACCTTGGTTATCGACTAAAAGTTGCTGGAATTGCAACACAGACTTTTCTTTACATATTATAAGGGCCTTAATTAAAAAGTCACCTCCGGTCCATTCTTTGTTTAAAATCCCCTAATTTTCTATTTGCCTAAATCTTCACCAGGATGGAAACAAATCAATCGGTCTCTCGGTCGGATGGATCGCTGCACCTATTCCGCATGTACCATCGCGAAAATGCTCAGCTGGGTATTCGCGGGGAGTATGGCTTAAAGATCAAAGAGCATCTTGAGCGATTGGAGGGAATTAAATGGTCTGCCACGCATTCGTGCTTTTATTTGCCGGATATTCCTGATAGTATCAGGCGACTGATCAAGCATTGTCGGGGTGTGGTGTGGGTGGATATGAGCAATATTCGGTTAAAGAAATCTAATCCAAAGCAAAAAGTACCTGATAAATCTTTGAAGGTTGATAACGAAGAATACATCACGGCTTTAGGTCAGATAAATCGAATGAATTTATATATGGAGCAAAGGCGATATGCTCCGGCTACCATTAAGAGTTACTCATCCATGTTGAAAAAGCACATGAGTGAAGCCAGGGTAACTGACTTTTCGATGATGGATATGGGCGCTATTCAGGAATACAACATCAAGCTGGTACATGAAAAGAAAGTCTCTTTTTCGCATCAAAACCAATGGATCAATGCGATCAAGATAATGTTACATGTATTAGAAGTGCCCATTAACCTTGATGACATAGAAAGGCCAATAAGGCGGCATAAACTTCCCGGGGTCTTTTCAAAAAGGGAAGTCATGGAGATCATCGGTAAGACGACCAACCTTAAGCATCGATTTATGCTGAGTCTGCTGTATGGCACAGGGTTGCGGATTGGAGAATTAATTGCTTTGAAAATCAAGGATATTGATGGTCAACGAAAGATGTTATTTGTCAGGGAAGGAAAAGGCCTTAAGGATAGAATGGTTCCAATAGGTGATGGACTGCTGAAGCATGCCCGGGACTATTATCAGGCATATCACCCGAAGGAATACTTGTTTGAGGGTAAGTATGGCGGCAAGTATTCTTCCCGGAGTGCTCAGCAGGTACTGAAGCAGGCTATGAAAAGGGCCAGAATCAGGAAAAAGGGCACTTTGCATACCCTCAGGCATTCGTTTGCCACGCATTTGCTGGAATCGGGGACGGATCTTCGTTATATTCAGACTATCTTGGGACACAGTAGCCCTAAGACGACCATGATTTATACACATATTAGTGAATCATCGCTTGGAAATATCAGAAGTCCGATTGAGGACATCCTCGATGGCATGTAACCCGAAACTTTATTTCGCAATACATGCCGATCGTCATGTAACCCGCTATATTGTAGCGGGTATAAACTAGTTAGCGGTAATTTTAAAAGACAACCCGAGAAATTAAAAACATCCAATGATAATAAACCGAAAAATTCCAATTCAATTTTTGTTTAATCAAATTAAAGTTCCATTATTAATTGTGATTGTATTGGGGCTTATTTTTGGTTTAGCACCAAAATATTTTCCTGATTTCTTACCTGAAATACCAATTGGAATTGCAACTACATTAGGAATTGCGATTTCCATATTGTTGTCTTACAAAATTAATCAATCGTACAACAGATGGTGGGAAGCTCGCACCATTTGGGGAGCAATTGTCAATGACAGTCGTTCTTTGGTTTTGCAATTGCAATTGTATTTGAACCAAGAGGATGCACTTTTGCGCAAGATTTCTCATTACCAAATTGCTTGGTGTTATGCATTGGACAAATCATTAAGAAAACAGGACGTTTTAAAAAGTTTGGAACATCTATTAGATGATGAAGATTTAGAAAAAATCAAAACACAATCCAATATCCCGTTAGCTATTAATCAACTGCAAACGAAAAAGGTTAGAGAATTGTATCAAAACAATAAATTTGATGAATTTGCAAGAACACAATTCGAGGAAACTTTAACGAGATTGGTCGCTTCTATGGGAAAATGTGAACGAATTAAAAATACCGTTTTTCCGCCAATGTATGGACAAACCTTAAATGTTGCCATTTACTTGTTTGTGATTTTCCTAAGTTTATCTTCGCTTCAACTCAATTTAATTTTACAAATTATCATTTTAGTATCTATTTCAATGGTGTTTTTCTTTTTACAGAAAATGGCTCATCAACTTCAAGATCCGTTTAATAATTATCCGACAGATACGCCAATGACGGCTTTGTCCAGAACAATTGAAATCAATATCCGACAATTATTGGGCGAAAAAGACATTCCAAAACCCATTGAACCAAACAAATTTTATTTAAACTAATCATACCTAAAAAGCTATGTCAACAGGCGTTTTCATTTTACATTCCAAAAACATTCCCGCAGGCGACCAACCTATGGCAATTGCAGAATTAATTTCAGGAATCGAACAAGGAGCAACACATCAAACATTAAAAGGAATTACAGGTTCGGGCAAAACATTTACGATGGCAAACATCATCCATCGAATGAAGCGTCCTACACTCATTCTTGCTCCAAACAAAACGCTAACTGCACAACTTTATGAAGAAATGAAACAATTGTTTCCTGAAAATGCGGTTGAATTTTTTGTTTCGTATTACGACTATTTTCAACCTGAAATGTACCTACCGGGAAGCGACCGATTTATTGAAAAAGATTCTTCCATAAACGAACAATTAGAGCGGTTACGACTTTCGACAACCAAATCCCTAATTGAACGAAAAGACACCATTGTGGTAGCTTCCGTTTCATCAATTTATGGATTGGGCGATCCCGATGATTATCGGGCTTTACAAGTCCATTTATTCGTGGGTAAGGCTATTCAAATAGATAATTTGGAACAAGATTTGGCACAACTGCAATATGAACGAACAGAACGAAGTTTGAAACGAGGCACCTATCGCATTCATGAAAATACTGTTGCTATTTTTCCCGCTGATTCAGAATACAAAGCTGTTCTGTTGACTATAAATAACGGATTAATTGACACTTTGCAGTTTATCGATTCAGCATCGGGTAATACCATTGAAGCTATTTCAGAATATTTTGTTTCACCTAAAACTTTATTTGCACCTTCAAAAATTCAGGCTTCAGATGCAGCAGACAAAATTTTTGTAGAGATGGAAGAACAAGTTGCACAACTGAATCGTGAAAACCGATTAGAGGAAGCCGACCGATTGTATGAGCGAATTACTAATGATGTAGAAATGCTTCGAACTGTTGGTTATTGCTCCGGAATGGAAAATTACGCCAGTTATTTTAGTGGTCGTGACCCCAAGTTGCCACCCATTACGTTAATGGATTATCTACCGAAAGACGGATTGCTATTTATTGATGAATCCCATGTGATGATCCCACAGATTTCGGCAATGTTTAAAGGTGACCAAGCACGAAAAGATACGCTGATTGATTATGGTTTTCGATTACCATCCTCAAAACATAATCATCCGTTGAGTTTTGAAGAATTTGTAAAAATAAAACCGCAAACCATTTTTGTGTCTGCAACACCAGGCGATTATGAATTGAATGTTTCAAAAGATCGTGTTGTAGAGCAAATCGTAAGACCTACAGGATTGCTTGATCCAATTGTAGAAGTGCGACCAAAAGAAAATACAATTGAAAATTTATTAGAGGAAATTAAAACTGCTGTAGATGATGGAAATCGTGTATTGATTACTACGCTTACCAAAGTTGCTGCAGAAAACCTTCACGAACTTATTGCCAATAAAGGTTTCCGAGTTCGGTATTTACATTCAGATTTTAAAACAACAGAGCGAACCGAAATCATCAATGGTTTAAGAGCAGGAGAATTTGATATATTGATTGGCATTAGTTTGTTGCGTGAAGGCTTAGACATTCCCGAAGCATCTTTAATTGCTATTTTGGAAGCCGATCACGCAGGATTTTTACGTTCTGCAAACGCTTTAATACAAATGATTGGTCGTGTGGCTCGAAACGCAAAAGGTAAAGCTATTTTGTATGCGGATAAAATTACGCCTGCTATGGCACAAGCCATTGAAGAAACCGAAAGTCGTAGAATACGCCAAATTGCTTACAATGAAGAGCATAAAATTTCGCCTGTTTCTTCCGCTCGAAAACTCAATGTAGAAGATGAAAGTGAGACATTTGTACACTCAGCAGATTTCTGCAAAAACCTTAAAGAGCTTTGCCATAGAATCACCCAAAAAGAACAAGAACTTTTAACAGCTTCTGACGAGAAAGACGAAAAAAGGATAGATGAAATCCGTCAAGATTTAAACAAGCTTTATAGACAGTATATTTATGTTTGATGAAGTTTAAGTTGCGAACATAAAAAACTACCGCTAACAAGGTATTTATGAAAGGCGGGCTGAAGTCTATAATTTCAGCGGTGGTATTTCTATCAAAAGATGTATATTAGCTGAACGGAAGTGCTTCTAAACCCGCCCTTCATAAATACCCAAACCGTTAAGTGCGAGGCTCGTGACATGTCTTTTTTTCCGGCGTCATATGAAAAAGGTAGAATCCTACCCTCAGAATCCTGCTCTATCAACCTACCCTCTTCATCCGTCGGCGCTGATCCTAAACTTCTAAAATTCAATTCTTAGGGGGAGGGAAAAACTTCCGCCGGAAAAATCCAAGATAAGGCAGGACTAGATGTTTTGGCTGTTTACAATAAATAATCTGGTTTCGCCCCTCACTTAACACGTGACACCCTTCATATTTGGATCTCTGTATCTGGCAAAAGTTGTAGATTTAGTTGTCCGACATCACACCTGGTCGTGGAGGAATACGACGGGTGTCACAGGACGTTCCATGCAAGTAAAAAAGAAAAAATGAAAGCTACGTTGACAATAATCTTAATATTTGGAATTCAAATAATCTACTGCCAATCGGTAGACAATTTCATAAATCCAGAAATCAAAGTAAACAACAAGAACATTCCAATTGATAAAAAACAAAGCTACTTTCCATTGGAATTATTTCCAGAAAAGGATATTAAATTCACACAAATAAATGATTCAACAACACAAATAGAATATATTCCAATTGAAAATGAATTTGACACTTTTATAGTAAACTGGTATTCCAAACATTTACATGCAATGGAAGAACCACTTTTGTTTAATAAACAATTAGACAAAGAAGTTTTCAGATTTACATGGTTACGATCTTTTGACAATCCAATTGCAATACGAATCGAAAAGAATAATGAAGAATATAGATTATACTGGAAATTATGTAATGGTGCAGGAGGATATGAACCTGGTGAAATAGAAATAGATAAGTCTAAAAAGTTAAAAAAGAAGCATTGGGAATACTTCAAGAAACTTATAAACAATTGTGATTTTTGGAATATGGAATTAGGTAGAACCTCAATTGGCAATGATGGGTCAGAATGGATAATGGAAGGAAATGATACAAAAAAATACAGAGTAGTTTCCGAATGGTCTCCAGATGATGGAGCATTTTATAATGCTTGTAATTATCTAATCGAATTGACAAATTTAAAATTCAAGAAAAGGCAAAAATATTAATAAAGAAAACCTGCATGGAACAAAGCATACAACGTTCATGGTGGCTAAACGCCACCACGCGAGTATGCAAACCGTTGTGCCCCATTTGAAAAAAATGACGATTGAAGAACTAAATAGCGAACTCAGAAAATTAGGCGTATCTGACGACAGATATTATCTGCACGGACCTTTCGGTTCGACTGACGACAATGAAAAAATCGCATTGTCTGTCAAAAAAGGAAAGTACAAGGCTGAATATGAAGTCTATTACAGGGAACGTGGCGAAAAGCATTTCTCAAGAACATTTACAGACGAAAATGATGCTTGCGAATACATACTCAGTAAAATCCAAGAGGAGCTGATAATTGAAAAAGTTCAGGGTGTTGTTGGACTTGGAGGAATGACCGTTAATGAGAGATTGTATGCAACAGGACTGATGGATGAATTTGACCGAGCCAAAAAGAAGAATAAAATTCGAGCCGCACAGATTTTGAGAGTCTTACGGCTTGATGAACCCTCAATCAAGAAAATTTTAAAATGAAAAACGGGGCACAACAATACCTATACGCAATGCCCTTCGGGACACTGCGCATAGCTAAACCGTTGTGCGTCATGCAAAAAAGAACAATGAACAAGATATTAATCACTCTCGGACTTTTAGTGTTGCCTTTAATTGGGTTCTGCGACACTTTGGACTATTGGCACGTTTACTACAATGATTCTGTAATAGCCAAGTTCAATTCTATTTCGCAAGATTTGAAAATTGAAATAGACCGAACTAAAATAAAAGTAGGCGACACATTGACGGTCAGACATGGAGATGATACACCTTGCATTAATTGCAAATTTGTCTTGTTTGTAAGAGACGAGAAAAAAAGAAAATTGAGAATTACAGAGACTAAAGAATTTTGGGGAAGACTTTCATTCGGGCTGCCCGACTTAGTTGAATTTGGAGATAAAAACAAGAGTAAACGATACGACTTTTATTATTGGGAGCAGGATGATGAAGGGGACAAAACACCAATGACTTTAGTCTTACAAGTGATATTTAAAGAATAAAAAACACGAACGCACAACAAAACCTATACGCAATGCGGGTTGAAGGAATAAACGAAAGGTCGGTGCTTCTAGCCCGCCAAAGCTTCGCTTTGACGTTTTTGGTGGATAAATTTAAAAACACAAAACGCAGCTTTGGCTACCGTTTGTGCCAGATTGAAAGTTTCGGCTTTTCAATCCCGCACTGCGCATAGCCAAGCCGTTATAGGGTATACAATAAGGCCTAATGAATAATCACGTAAAAAATCAACATTACGTTCCCCAATTTCTATTAAGGAATTTCTCAAGCCGAGAAAGAAAGTTTATTTGGGCATATGATAAAAAAGAAAAACATAAAGTTCAAAATCAAATCAAAGAACATGCTATAAAGAGAGTTGCGAGTGAAGAATACTTCTACGATCAATTTGAAAACTGTAGAAATGGTAGTTATGAATATGCATTGCAACAAGCCGAGGACTCTGCTGCACCAATTATTGAAAAAGTTATACGAACAAATAATATTGAAGATTTAACTCAAGAAGAAAGAAGAACATTGTCATTTTTCATAGCATTACAATACTTAAGAACAAAAGGACAACTTCTTCATACTGAGATTTCAATTAACGCTTTATCTGAACAGCTGGAAAAAAAAGCAAATATCAAAATCCCCAAAATTGACCCTAAATCAATCTGGTTTTCAATGTTAGAACAATCACCTAGTATCAGCGAGATACTAATGAAAAAGGTCTGGATGTTATGCGAAAGCAATAATGAATTTCTTATTTCAGACAAAGCTGTTACATTACAGAATACTACAGATAGAAGTGAAACAAGAGGCACATTAGGGTTAGACAGTTATGGTATTGAAATTTACTTGCCCATTTCACCTTCACTAACTCTTTGTTTATTCTGCGAAAAGTTACTTTCAAATAGTGGTTACAATAAGAAGTATATGCCGAATAAAAAATGCAAGGAAGAAAATGTTGAAAATATGAACTCACTTCAAATAGCTTATTCAGAAAGATTTATCTTCTCACATAAAAATGAATTTTTAGCTGTAAAAACCCAGTTAAAAAACACCCTATAACAAAGGCTATGACGATCAGTGACTCCATTCGTCGTCACCGCCGCATAGCCTGAAACGTTATGCTACATAAATAATTGTCATTTCAATGAGTAGAATATTCTTCATCTCTGGTTTAGGGGCAAATGAACTAGCATTTTCTAATATCGGAAATTTAGGAATTGAAAAAATAATGGTCAAATGGATAATGCCAAATAAAAAAGAATCAATTCAAAGCTATTCACGTAGATTAATATCCATCTATGGTATACGTCAATTCGATTATGTCGCTGGTCTTTCATTCGGAGGCATAATTGCACAAGAAATTTCTAAAATCATAAATAATACTTCAGTCATTTTGATCTCTAGCTTTAGAGATAAATCTGATTTGAAATTACTGTTTAGAATTGCACTTTCCTTAAGGCTGAACAAATTTATTCTTCCTATAAAAATCCCCTTCATTAATAATATTATCACCAATGTATTAAACTCTGGATCAGCCGAGAGTCGAAAAATATTAAGTGAAATGATAAAATCAAATGATTCCGATATTATGGATTGGTCAATTCAGAAAATTTCTGAATTACCCAGAACAAAAATCAGTAATCTTACACTAAACAACATAATAGGCAACAAAGATCGAGTTGTCTTAACTTGGAGAAACGATACAACATTTATAGTTGAAGGCGGAAGTCACTTTATGGTATTCGACAATGCTATAGAAGTTACCAACTTGATAAAAGAAATAATAAATAAAAACACGTAGCATAACAAAGTGTATGCTATCATCCTCGCCAAGGCTTCAGATGATACATACACCGGAACATTGTAGGCCACTAACATAATTTACTATGGGTAAGATTTCTGCTATCATTTTTAGTAATTGGGTTCATATAGTTGGGTTCTACATTTCTGCTTACCTAAGTGGAATAATTTTTAAAATAATTGGCCTTGAAAATGAAAGGAGCTGGAGTGAAGTAATAATCTATGACATATTCTTTATCCTGCTGAGTTTTTTTCTGTACGGTATCCTAATTGTGCTTGCATTTTATATAGTTATCGTAATATTAGATATTATTCTATTTACAAGGAATTTCAAATGGTTCAAGCAAAAATTTATTCTTGAATGGCTAATAGTATCAACCCCATTTATTTATTGGGCATTTAAGTATGAATTTTGGTTATGGGTATCATTATCCATTTCCTTTTTTATTACTCAAATGATCAGGTTCAAAATGAATAGAAATATTTTAGATAATTCGCTAACTGAAAATACAACCGCATAAAACAAAAAAACGGCCTACAACAAAAGCTACCACACTAGCAGGGGATTAAACATAGAAAATGAAAACCTTAACTTTAAATAAATACTCCCAGGTACTGACTATCCACAGTCATCCTGCCGTCGGGTAGCCCGGAACGTTGGCAACAAGCTAAAAAACCGAACTGAAATCAAACATTTAGGGAATGACAAAAATTATCTCAAGTCCGAATTGTGGAAATTCACCGAAAATGGAATTTCTAAAAGATTTTAATATTGCTTTTGCAAAAGGAAACATTGAATTTATTGTCGATAGCGTAACAGATGATATTGTTTGGAATATAATTGGCGACAAAAAAATCGAAGGGAAAGAAAAGTTAACTGTGGAATTGGAAAAAATGAAACCCGAAAAAGTAAGCGAATTAGTTCTTGAGCAAATATTGTCTCATGGAAAAGAAGGAGCGGCAAGCGGAATTATGAAAATGCAAGACGGGAAAAAATATGCGTTTTCAGACTTATATGTTTTTCAAGGAGCAAAAGGGACAAAAATTAAGTCTATGAACTCATATGTGATTGAAATTCAATGAAATAGAAAAAAGCCAGTTGCCAACAAAACCTATACGCAATGCGGGCTGACGAGATAAACGAAAGCTCGGTGCTTTTAGCCCGCCAAAGCTCCGCTTTGACGTTTTTATTGAATAAATTTAAAAACACAAAACGCAGCTTTGGCTACCGTTTGTGTCAGATTGAAAGTTTCGGCTTTTCAATCCCGCACTGCGCATAGCCAAACCGTTAAGTGCGAGGCTCATGACATGACTTTTTTTCCGGCCTAATTTGAGAAGGCAGAATCCTACCCTCAGAATCCTGCAGTGCTTACCTACCCTCTTCACCCGTCGGCGCTGATCCTAAACTTCTAAAATTCCCTCCTAACAGGCAGGGAAAAACCATCCACCGGAAAAATCCAGAACAAGGCAAGAATCGAAGATTTGGCTGTTTACAATACATATTCTGGTTTCGCCCCTCACTTAACACGTGACACCCTTCATATTTGGATCTCTGTGTCTGACAAAAGTTGTAGATTTAGTTGTCAGACATCACACCTGGCTGTAATGGAATACGACGGATGTCACAGGACGTTAGCACACATTGAAAACTAATCTATGAGAGCTTGGAAAATTTCGTTTTGGATCACCTTGATCTTGTTAATTGCAACAAACATGTTTTGGGTATACCAGATCATAGATAATGCTGTGGGTCATGAGTATTACAAAGTAGGCTGCGAAGAATACAAAGTTGATTCTGATAACTTTCAAATTATCTTAAATTCCTTTGAAATGAAAGATGAGCTAATCAGTTTTTTAGATGAAAACGGAATTGAATATGAGCAAATCAATAAAGCTGAAAATGAGAACTATATCATTCTAGGATCTACAGGAGTTCAGTTTGATGATAGTGGTAAAATTTATGGCGAAGAAAGAAAATAAAAAACGCGTGCTAACAATACCTACTCACCAGCAGGGCTTTAAACATAGAAAATGAAAAAACTAACCTTGAAATCAAAAACCTTGAATCAACCTAACCGAACTCATCCTGCCGTCGGGTAGCCCGGAACGTTGTGATCAATTCTCACCCATGAAACCGTTATTTGTAATCTTGATGCTTGCAGCGACCACCGGGAAAGCTCAATCTATTGCAATTGAGGTTGGGCATCCAGAGGCGTATCCTGGTTTGGATAACAGACTAACGGTGATCGCCGAAGGTGTCGACTGCCGCAATATGTACGTCACGGTCGATAATGGTCTTGTCTCAAAAGGCGACTCATCATGTCAGTTCCTATATAATGTGCAGCTTGCGGGTGTTGCACATTTAAGTGTCTACACAATAAGCGGAGGTGATACGTCATTCATTGCGAGCAGAAAGATTGTCATAAGGAGATGGCCCGAACAATTCGCATTCTATGGTGACAAGCAAAGAGGTGCTATGTCCTTAGGGGAGTTCCTTGCGCACGGCAGGGTGAGCAGCCCGATAAATGCTTTCGACATCTCGGGAAACAATCCAATAGAATCATATGAGATTCTGTTGATAAGGGGAAATAGCCTACTCTTCAAAGAGTTAAATCGAGGCGGTCAAATAACAGATCAGAATCTGAAGCGTCTTGTGGAGATTAAGGACGGCGACTTGATTAGATTTAAAAATATTTATGCTCGGATAGTAGGGGATCCAGATCCTAGAAAGTTAAACGACATTGAAATAGAAATCATAAACTGATCACAACACAGGCTAGGACGTCATCTCGGCTGAGCCGAGACACCGCCTAGCCAACAACGTTGTGTGGCATTAGAAAGCAATTATGAAAAATGAAAATTGGATTGATGTAAATGATGGCAAAATGGGCGCTGATGAGTACTTTGAGTTGCTTATCAAAGACTTCCCAATGATTCGAAAGGAAATTGAAGAAGAAGATTCAGATATGATTCATATGAGAATGGAGCGTTTTGCTGATTACACAATTGAACAAATCAAATCGAATAATAACAACGAATTGAAAAGGTGCTTTGACTTTCAGGAATCTAAGATTGACTTGATTAATTCAGATTTGGAAAATGCTCTCATTGTTTCTTACTGTGAATCGATGCTGCTAGGTGAAGTTGCAAATCAAATGGAAAAAATAGTTGATTTAATGCCAACTAAATTGAAGAAGAAATATGTTGATTATGAAGTTCATTACAATAATCTAGTTGAATCTTCAAAGAATAAAACGCCACACAACAATGGCTAAAAATCATAGACCAAACCAACCTAACCGTTTCTACGCTTTTTAGCCGGAACGTTGTCGGAAATTGACTCAAATTAGTTTAACCATGCTTAAAACAATAAATACATTTTCAGTAGCTCTACTATTAACCACATTGCTATTTGGGTGCGAAAACGATTGTGTAATTCCAAAAGGCATTTATGGTGAGTGGAATTGGACTATGACAGAAATTCATGGTTCAATATCAACACCTGAAATATTAGGGTATACAGAAAAGCTGAGCATTAACGATTTCACCTTCAAAAGGTATATAAATGACTCTTTGGTTTATGAATCCCAATATGATTTAACAACTAGAACAGATTCACTCAATATTGAAAGAAACTTCATTGTTTTTTCTTCTGGGTTCGAAGAAGGTATTTATATAGGTGAAACAGAACTAGTTTTAGCTCACATCTGGATATTGGAGCAACCATCAGCATCTTATTACTCAAGGAATTAAAGAATCTTCCGACAACATAACCTACCACACCAGCAGGGCTTTAAACATAGAAAATGAAAAAC
>JAUHYU010000119.1 GCA_030426345.1 Bacteroidia bacterium | reverse complement strand
AGACCTGCTTTTGTTCAGATGAGATATTTACGAAAGTTCCTCTGGTACACCAATGTGCCGATACGACCAATGCTGCTTTGACATCATAATTTTGCTGAAGCTCCCTCCCCAACACAAATAGTGTGTTCCAAAAAGGCCTTTCCTCTTTCGGCACTGGTATATCCATTGGGTTGCCGTGAGAGGTAAAAAGTACCGGTATCTTTTTACCCTGCCTTGGCAAGCCGTCTGTAAATCGTTTAAACCCCTTCAGAGTTTCCATAGCGTAAAATCCATTATTTTCCATGAAATTTATACAGCATTTCTCGCTTTCACATTGGTGCTGAGGATAGATTTTGTCAGTGGTCGTCTTGATGTGCACCATCCTTGCAGCAATCCGGCAGCGCAGCGTACACCTTGGGGTCACGTTGCAGGGAGTCTGCATTATAGCCTATCATGGTGATGCGCTTTCTGATTTTTTCTGCATCCGTTTTTTTAGCAACATAGGCCACGGTCACTTCCTTGGTCTCCAAGTCCAGATCCACCTTTTTGATACCCATTTCAAAAGTCAAATCGCGTTCTATGGCTTCCTTGCACATACCACAGATGGCAGATGTTTTAATCTTTACACTTTCAACCTGGGCGTTGGCAGTCACACATCCTGCCAGTAGCAACAATACTATTACAAATTTTCTCATTTTACTTTTGTTTAATTTTATATCTAATTCCTGTATAAATAACCCTGCCAGCGACAGGGCCCCAAACCATAGAAGCATCAAAATTACTTCCAAACGGATTTTGGGCGTCTATGATTGGATTGTTTTGTTTAAAATCCAATAAATTTTCTGCGCCAACATATATATTTCCCCAACGAAATCCCCGCGAAACTTGTGCGTTGATCAACATAAAATCCGGAGATGTCTCCCTTTGCTGGTATTCAACCGGACGATCGAAAGTATCCGGAAGCCGTTTGGCGCCATTCCATACCCAGGTGAAATCTGCCTGCCATTTTTCATGTTTTGTGGCATAAGCCAGATTGACAAAAAAACGATCCCTACTCACATAAGGCACCTGCTGCAATTGACCATTGGTGGTAGTCTGCACATTATAATATTTGTATGCTGCCTTGATATCGAGCCCATCACTTAGTTCATATTGGCTTTCTAATTGAAAACTATGCGCAAATGATTTCCCTTTCAGATTATAAATAACCAACGACTGTGAATTTTGATCCTGATCATAAATCAATTGGTTTTCAAAATTGGTATAAAAATAATCCGCAACTATACTCAAATCCCTCTCACTCACGGTAAAATTGGACACCAAGCTGCCTCCATAATTCCACGCAATTTCCGGTCGGGGTATTTCCTGTACGATCAATTGCCTGGACGACAGCATGAGTTGCATGTTTTCCATCAGCGCATTGGGCGTTCGATACCCTTTTCCCGCGGAGGCCCGTAAGGTAAAATGCTCATTAAGGCCGTACCTCATGTGTAGCCTTGGCGTATAATAGGTGCCGTATAAGCTATTAAAATCCATGCGGAACCCTGCGACCACTGTCAGGTCTTCATTTGGTATGTAGTTATATTCATAATACAGTCCGGGCACACTTTCATTTCTGGTATAGGTAGAATCCACGTTTTCTCTCAACTTAGAAATATAGCGCTCATCATACCCATCATAGAGGTAGCTCACCCCAGTTTTGTATTGGTGCATGGTATTTCCTATGATATTCTGGTATATCAAATTGGCATAGACGGTCTTTTCCGTACCTTGATGTATTCTCCTGCCTGCTCCACCATCCTGATCCTGATAGGCAAAAGAGTATTGTAAGCCCCAGCCTTTATAGGGCTTGTGGGGGAACAGCAAACCCATTTTCCCAAATACCTCTAATCGCTCAGCAGTATTTTTATAACCATACACATCGGAAGTCATCAGGTCATCTCCAAATCTGTAGCCCAGCTGTCCACCGGCTTTGTCGTCGATCATGTAGTTGATGCCAATTTGGGCAACCATTTTATCACCCTGGAATTTATACCTGTTGAGCAGATTCACCTGCCGGGACTTTGGCAAATCCATGAACCCATCATCATTACCATCCACTTCATTGCCTAGATAATTACCATGAAGAAGTACGGCCGTACTCCACTTGTCAGATAATTTTGTGGCGTGATTGACATTAAATTCCAATCGGCCAAAGGAATTGATATATCCATTAAGATACCATTTTTCACTGTTCTCCGGACGCTTGAACCCCAGGTTGATCTGCCCGGTCATGGATTCATATCCATAGAGCACAGAACCCGCACCTTTGCCCACATCAATGGATTGTATCCACGTGCCAGGTACGTAGTTTAGACCCATTTGAGAATTTAAGCCGCGAATATGAGGAATCCCCTCGCGACTGATCAGTACATATCGCCCATCAAGCCCCAGCATGCGGATCATCTTGGTGCCACTCACCGCATCCGCAATGGATACGTCAACACTTGCATTGGTTTCAAAACTTTCCGAAAGGTTGCAACATGCTGCTTTAAGCAATTCTTTTTCGGTAATCAATTCACTATGAATTGGCTGCAACTCATCGATCATTGTGGTATTTCCTTTGATCAAAACCTCATCTAACTTTTCTTCATTTTCGTGAAGGGTGATGACCAAATCAACGTCAAATTGTACCGGAACAGTATCGCTGGTATAACCGACGTACGAACACACAAGCTTACTGCTGACTTGGATATCGTACAGTTGAAAATTACCTTCAGTGTCTGTAATCGAACCAACCCCACTTCCCAACACACGTATCGAGGCTCCAATAAGTGGTTCATTTTCCATAGAGACTATCTTGCCTCTCACGGTGCCCTGGCTAAATCCCATATAGGGAACAGCCAACAAAACACAAAATATTATTTGTTTAAAAATCATTGCTAATTAACTGATTTATTCAATTGGATATTGTAATAATATGCCAGGTCATTTAGCAATTTGATGCGCTAATTTACCTTACACGATTTTTGCCAAAGATGGATTTATCTGGCGTAGAGGAGTGATTTTCAAAGGAGAAAAGCCTGGTACAATACCTGTAAATCTACTTGGAGTTTTGGTGGGGGGATATAACTGCCATTTGCTTTCAGCGTATTTGCAGCAGGGGTAATATCAAAAAAAGATGTGCAAAAAGATGTGGTAAATAATGTCTGAGGGTTATAGGAAAATTCTGCTCTCTGGAAATCCTCTCCAACTTCAACAGATATGTAATTGTTGCTACAGCAGCTGGTGGCATTAAGGATCGGAATCGACGATGGCTCCTGGGAATCACACTGATCCATCATATCCATGCCACAGTCGATATGACCTTGCCCCAACATCGCTTTGCTCGCTACACGGATATCCCCACAAAAGTGCGATGCCCAGGTCAGGTTGATCTGACCAGAAATGAATATTATCAATAGCGATATGGAGAAAACCCTTTTCATTCGTAGTACAAATTTCAGCATATTAATGTTAATAGCAAAATAGTCCTTGCCATTTTATGCGTGTCACAAACCTGGAATGGGATTTGGTAAAAAAACTGATATTTATATTATGCGTCAATCTAAGAAGCTCGCAATATCTTCTCCATCTTTCGCCCTTTCGCCAATTCATCCACTAACTTATCCAAATATCGTACTTGCTGCGTTAATGGATTTGTGATTTCTTCGATTCGATAACCACAAATCACTCCGGTAATTAAGTGTGCATTTTTATTTAAGGTTGCATTTTGAAAGAATTGCTCAAAAGTTACTTTTTCTTCTATGAGGCTTTTTAACATATCTTGATCATAACTTGTCAGCCACTTGATTACTTGATGCAATTCTTCTTTTGTCCTACCTTTCTTCTCTACTTTTGTGAGATAATGCGGATACACGGAGGCAAATGTCATCTTTGCTATTCGCTCATTGTGTTCGGGTGTTGTTTTCATACCTAAATTTATATTATTGTTTATTTTTCTCATTATAAAGTCTTTTCAACAATCCCTACATCCTTTGACTAAATGCCTTGGCATTTCATCCATTTTCTATTTGATCTACTAATCCATGGAAAAATCATCCTTTTTTCCATATCAACCTACCCAACTCGTCATAGCTCAAATCCTGGCTATCCGTCATTTTTCGAATGATCTCCTCAACCAAAACCAATTCATGATTGGTAAAAAGTTTCGTCAACTCCTCCGGGAATTTCGGCCCATGATCCAATTCAAAATGAATCATTTCTCTGATCCGGTCATGGTCTGAGATCGATGTTTTCCGCTTTTTCTCCAGACAATAATCGCAATAACCACATTCGCCAAAGTTGTGCTCACCAAAGTATGTCAAAATCATGGCCGTACGGCACTGACGATCATTTTCGACATATTGAAGCATGGATTCTAACTTGTTTTTTTGAATAGTGCGGCGTTCTTTCAATCTCAACGCTTGAATGGGTAATTTCGAAGCATCGTACCTGGGAGTAATGAAGGCAAGTTGGGGCTTGTCCTTCATAGGATCGTATGTGATCACTCCAAGGGAATCCATATAAGCGAGTTGTTTTTTTATCGCAAATGTTGTGGAATTTAATAATCGGGCGATCTGATTTTCAGAAATCCGGACAAAACCTCCCAACAACTCCCCACCGTACAACCTCAGTAACATTTTGATCAAAGGATCCAAAGTGGCATTCGCAATCTGAAATTTATATAATTCAGACTTGTCAAATTGAATAGAAATTTTAGATGGGTGATAAAAGCTTTCCGTAAGGGTGATAAAACCCTCCTCCTCTATTCTTTTGATCGCATGATAAACTTCACCTTGGTTCAGATTAAAATTGTTACAAAAGTCGGTAATGTCAAAATCAAAGTAGGAAAGCATATTTGATCCGACGGCGATTTTATAATAATTGGCCAATGCCTGATACACCCTTTTCATATAATCAATCGAAGGGTGTGAACTTTCGAAATAGGTATTCAGTTGCTCTTTATCGCCGGAGTGGTAAATGAGCACTGCATAGGCCTTTTTACCGTCTCGGCCCGCTCGACCTGCCTCCTGATAATAAGCCTCCAAATTGTCCGGAACATCCACATGCGCAACCACCCGCACATTCTCCTTATCAATACCCATCCCAAAGGCATTCGTAGCCACGATCACACGAGTTTGTCCTTTTTTCCACGCCTCTTGTTTTTTCTCTCGCTGGTCATGTTTCAACCCCGCATGATAATAATCTGCAGAAATACCATTTCGGAGCAGCAAATCAGAAATAGCCTTGGTTTTCTTTCGGCTACGAACGTACACCAGCGCAGATCCTGCAACATTATTTAGAATTTCAATTAACTTCTCCTCCTTTCGCTCCATTTTCCTTATGGAAAATGATAGGTTTTCACGTGCAAAACTATCCTTATACACCTTAGGACTATTTAGCTCAAGCTTTTCACAAATATCATTCATCACACTTTCCGTAGCAGTGGCGGTAAGTGCAATCGTGTTAACATCTGGGAGATTCTCAGATTTGAATTCGGCAATCTTCAGATAGGCAGGCCTAAAGTCATAACCCCACTGAGAGATACAATGCGCCTCATCCACAGCAAGCAGGTTGATATTCATTTTTCGCACACGGGCTATGAATATCTCGGTATGCAAACGCTCGGGAGACACGTACAAAAGCTTCACATTTCCATAAATGCAATTATCGAGAATGACATCAATCTCCCTGCGTGTAAGTCCTGTATAAATCGCATAAGCTTTGATTCCACGCTGCTTAAGTTGATCTACCTGATCTTTCATCAGGGCAATTAATGGCGAAACAACAAGGCAGAGGCCTTCTTTGCACATCGCCGGCAACTGATAGCACAGAGACTTACCACCGCCTGTTGGCAGTAACGCCAGCGTGTCTTTCCTGTCCAAAACTGAAGTTATGATCTCTTCTTGTAGAGGTCTAAAATTCTTGTAGCCCCAGTATTGGTTTAATATTTTATTTGCCGACCGCATTGTAATTTCATGTATTAAGACTTCCGAAATGGAAGTCATGTAAATACGAAAGTATTAAATGCAAAGTAAACTTACGGTATGATTTATTAATTAGAAATTGCTTGCGTTTAGTTCTGAAACAGTATGTATATTTGCAAATTATAATTTAACAAAACGAGACACTTTTTCATCTCGATGAAAATAATAATAGCAGGAGCCGGCGAGGTGGGATTTCATTTAGCCAAGCTTTTAACAAATGAAATGCAGGAGATCGTGATTATCGATCTTAGCCAAGAAAGGTTGAATTACATTTCGAACCATCTGGACGTACATACTGTCAAAGGAAGTTCCTCCTCTTTTAAATTTCTGGAAGCTGCTAATGTTAGCAAGTCAGACTTGTTGATATCCGTCACTTCTTCAGAAGCAACCAATCTGGCCACATGCATCATAGCAAAAAAATTAGGCGCAAAAAAGACTATTGCCCGCATCGACAACAGCGAATACCTTACAGATACAGGAAAACTCCATCTCAAGGAACTTGGGATTGATGAGTTGATATCTCCGGAAACTTTGGCTGCACGAGAAATAAAACGACTTTTGAGAGAAGCGGCCCTCACGGACACCTTCGAATTTGACAATGGCATGTTATCTCTAGTTGGTATCCATGTAGAAGAAAACGGGTATTTGGTGGGCAAGACTCTGCGTGAGACTAACCATCTCAACCCTGATCATAACTTTATTACTGTGGCCATTCTCCGAGGAGGAGAAACAATCATTCCTCATGGTGATACCCAATTTATGGCACAAGACCACGCCTATTTCATTGCAGAGCGTGATGGGGTTCAAAAAGTCATTGAACTATCCAGCAAGGAAAAAGTGGATTTCAAAAACCTAATGATTCTTGGAGGTACAAAGATCGGGTATCATGCAGCTAAAAGACTGAGTAAAAAGTACCGAATAAAGCTGATAGAGACACGCAAGGACCGTTGTTTTGATTTGGCAGATGAACTCAGGGACACACTCGTGATCAACGGTGACATCACCAACGTAGATTTGCTCAAGGAAGAAGGGTTGGAGGATATGGATGCTTTTATCGCTGTAACCAACAACTCTGAAACCAACATTATATCATGCCTGGTGGCAAAGTCCTGCGGTGTCAAAAAAACCATTGCCCTAGTCGAAAACATGGATTATATCCATCTTTCCCAAAATATCGGGGTAGATACCATGATTAATAAAAAATTGATCGCCGCCAACTTTATCTCCAGATACATCCGCAAAGGAGATGTCATTTCCCTTACGGGAATTCACGGAGTAGATGCAGAGATCATGGAATTTGAAGTAAAAGAATCATCCAAAATCAATCAAAAGAAAATTCGCGACCTAAATTTTCCAAAAAAGGCGATTATTGGCGGGGTAGTACGTAAGGGTATTGGATATAGCACCTTTGGCGATTTTGAGTTTCGGCCAAAAGACAGGGTAGTCATACTTTCATTACCTGAATCCATTCGCGAAGTAGAGCAGTATTTTAAATAATTCATGGATTTTCTGCACATTTTATATCTTATTTCTCTTTCTACACCAATAGGCAGATAGATGAAGTTTAATTTCAAAGCGATCATTTCTATCCTGGGTCTACTTTTGACTCTCAATGGTGGATTCATGTTGCTTTGTTTACCCGTCTCTATTTATTATCAGGATGAACAGTGGCATTCATTACTAATTTCGGGAATAGTAACTTTGGTGGTCGGATTGACTGGCTATATACTCACCAAAAACCAAACTAGCAGCGGGTTAAAAAAAAGGGATGGCTATCTCGTGGTAACTCTGGGGTGGCTATGCATGTCATTGTTTGGCACTCTCCCATATCAGATCAGTGGTGAGATTCCGGGATTTTCCGATGCATTTTTTGAAACGGTATCCGGATATACCACTACTGGAGCATCTATATTAAATGACATAGAATCAGTAAGTAAAGGAGTTTTGATGTGGCGTAGCCTGACACAGTGGATAGGCGGCATGGGAATAATCGTACTTACAGTAGCCATTTTGCCACTTTTGGGAATTGGCGGCATGCAGCTTTTCGTAGCTGAGGCTCCGGGAGTTACTCCTGATAAATTAAAACCACGGATCGCAGATACTGCAAAGCGCCTTTGGCTCATCTATCTAGGCTTGACCTTGGTTGAGACCGGATTACTCAAACTTGGAGGAATGTCCTTTTTCGATGCAATCAACCATTCGCTTACCACCATGGCCACAGGTGGATTTTCAACAAAACAAGCAAGCATCGCCTATTTCACTTCTCCATTTATACAATATGTAATCATCATATTTATGTTTTTGGCCGGGAGTAATTTTACGCTTACTTATTTTGGCCTGCATGGCCAATTGAAAAAAGTATGGGAGAATGAAGAGTTTAAATATTATGCCGGATTTACAATTGGAATCGGCTTATTGGTTACGCTAGTTGTATATACGGTGACGGAAAGCACTTTGGAACCTGCTTTCCGTGATGCAATGTTTCAGTTAGTATCTATCATAACAACCACTGGTTTTGTATCTGCTGACTACACGAGTTGGGCTCCCGTCCTGACCGTGATATTTTTTATGCTCATGTTTGTTGGGGCTTCCGCCGGATCTACTGCCGGTGGTGTAAAAGTAGTACGACATGTGATATTATTAAAAAATAGTATTCTGGAATTACGACGTCAGATCCACCCTTCTGCCGTACTGCCCGTGCGCCTCAATAAAGTTGCGGTGAGTTCAGATATCACCTTTAATGTGATGGCTTTTATGATCATCTACTTTATGATTTTTGCGCTTGGGTCTATCATCATTTCTGCCTTAGGGTATGACTTCAATACATCTGTCGGGGCAGTGGCCACCTGTTTGGGAAATATCGGCCCAGGAATCGGTAAGGTTGGCCCTATGGATAATTTTGCCTTTATTTCCAGCGGCGGCAAGTGGGTGCTTTCATTTCTTATGATTCTCGGCAGGCTGGAGCTTTTTACAGTCCTAATCTTGTTTACCCCGTATTATTGGAGGAAGCACTAAGCTAACTTTTATCGGATTTTTCTAATTGCTGCAGAAACAAAGCTTCCAAATTGTCGATCATATTGTCTATGGTGAAGTGATCTTTTACACGTAAAAAGGCTCTATTTTCCATGGATTTTCTAAGGCTTTCATTTGTCAGCAGTTCGTTGATCTTAGTAAACAACTGATCTACATTTTCTGATGCTACCAAAAACCCCGAGACACCCTCTTCCACCAATTCAGGCGCACCATTCACACTAGTCGCCACACTAGCCTTTCCCATCGCCATGGCCTCCAAGAGCGCGTTGGGCATGCCCTCGTACCTAGACGGAAGCACGAAAATATCAGCCCCCCTAATATGGGCTGCAACCTGATTTGTAAATCCAATCAGATGAATGCGATCGCTCACACCCTTTTCACTTGCTTTCGCATTTAATTCATCCTTCAGTTTGCCTTCTCCCGCAATTACAATCTGCCATTTCAAACCTTGATCTTTTGCTTTTCGGGCCACTTCAACAAGCAAGTCAAACCCTTTTTGATGATCGAGCCTACCAGCAGAAAAAACCACCTGAAATCCATGAGGTAGCTTATATTTCTCGTGCAGATCAATTGGCTCAATTTCCCGATCAATTTCTACCCCGTTATATACGACATGGATAAAACCGTCCGAAAACCACCCAAAAGACTCATAGATTTCTTTGATGGATTTGGTATTGGTTATAATGCCATCGATATATTGGGTAAATGGTCTGATGTATTTCCTTTTGTTAGAAAGATTTTGGATGCCCTGTCGGGAGTAAATGGCTTTTACGCCAACTTTTCTTGCCGCCCTTGCACCAATTTTCACATCCCTGTTCTGACAGCAAACAAGCACATCAATGTTATTTTTTTGCAAGAATTTTTTTAGCGTAAACACCTTCCAAAAGGCTATGTCGGCCGGAATGGAAAAATTAAATATCCCAAGCCCCGCTTCCATGGATTTTTGATGGATTATTGACCCAGGAAGACAGGCGATAGTCACCCGATGCCCTCGGCCTGCCAATCCTATTCCGGCATTTACCATCCATTTTTCGCCACCACCCCACTTCGATTTCCCCAAGGAATTCAGAAACAATATATTCATGTCTTTGCTTTGAAAAAAGACGATTCAATTATCGGGTAGAATACACCATGTATTCAGACTCACCGTATTTGTCAATGATATTTTTAAAACCATGACCTTCAAGAAACTTTAACATCTTTTCTTTAGTATTTTCTTCAAAAGGATGAAGCTCCATGGCAATTTTATCAATCTTTTGCAGATTCTCTTTGGAAGTATTGTATAAAATATCAAATTCTGCGCCTTCTGTATCCAGTTTTAGATAGTTTATTTTCTCAACCTGATATTTCTTTATCAATGCATCGAGTGTGGAAGTCGCTACTTCAATACTTGTTCCTCTTTCTTTGCTTTTAAAAAACGAATGCCCACCCGTGCCATAGCCTACCTTTCTGCCGGCCTCCGGAGTACTCAGATAAAATATCCTTTTACCAATTTCTTTGGAAACCGCCACATTTTCAGCACGTACATTTTCTAGGGAGTTTAGCGCTATATTTGAGAGCAGCACCTCGTAATTATCCGTCATTGGCTCAAATGCAAATACTTTTCCTTTTTTTGCTTTGGCTCCAGCCATGATAGCAAAAGTGCCAATGTGCCCCCCCAAGTCAAAAACCACATCACTTTCATGAATATCAAATCCGTGCTTGGTATATATTTCCCTAGCCCACACTTCCTTCACAGCCGTCCGGTCAGTAGTTCTCGCCCTAAAAAAATATTCTACTCCATTGTCCAACTTGATCTTGAGTATTTTTCCATAAGGAGCAAATTTCGAATAGTGATAGACAAGCTTTTTCTTTACAGGATTCAATTTCATGGATGTGAAGATTTAATAATTTGATTGGAGAATGAATAGCCCACAAAATTAATAGGATTCTTATTATAACAGGGATTTTTAATAGTGGATTTTTGAATATCAACATATTAGGTGGATATTTGGGCGATTTTGTAAGATCAAAAGGAAGTTTAAGCAAAAAACGATAATGAGAATATTATTTGTAAATACATATAAAGATTGGGGTGGCGATGAAAAATGGACTATCAATATTGGTAAAGGTCTGAAGGCCAAAGGACATTTTGTGGTGATTGGCAGCCGACCTGGACACGAAACAGAAAATAGAGCGCTAGAAGCCGGTTTGGAAATATTCCCTCTTGATATTGGCCCCGACATAGCATTTTGGAAAATCCCCGAAATAAAAAGCTACATAAAGAAGCAGAAATTCGATGTTGTTGTCTGCGTGCAAAACAGAGATATAAAAATCGCGGCTTTAGCGGCTAAATTAGCCGGAACAAAGTTGGTTCTTGGTCGACAGGCTTTAGATGCCATGAAGCAACGTCCATATCATAAGCTCGCTTTTACAAAATTTGTAGATGGTATCATTACAAATACCCAGGCATTAAAAAACCTCTATATGAGTTATGGATGGTTTAAAGATAATTTCATCCACCCTGTACACGATGGCATGGAAATCCATGAAAATGTGGCTGACATTGATTTGAGAGCTATGTTTGATCTCCCTCAAGACTCGGCAGTTTTGGTTGGAGCAGGTCGCATCGTACACCAAAAAGGCTACGACCTACTCATCGAAGTAGCCAAAATGGCCAAAGAAAGAGAATTGAATTGGAGATTTATCATTGTTGGAGAAGGACAACTTGAAGATGAATTGAAACAAAAGGCCAGTGACCTTGGTGTGCAAGAATTCATTAAATTCATTGGCTTCAGAAAAGATGTAATGCCTATCATGAAGGCTGCAGACCTTTTTGTATTGTCTTCTAGATCAGAAAGCATGACCAATGTTTTAAGAGAAGCAATGTCAGTTGAAACTGCCTGCGTAGCCACCGATGTTTATGGAATTTCAGAGCTTATTGAAGAAGGAATATCTGGCCACATTGTACCTCCGGAAAGTGCCGAGAAGATTTTTGACGGGATAAAATACGTCCTAGACAATCCTGAATTGAAAGCTCAAATTGAGAAAAACTCATTGAAACGAATAAAGGCTGCCTTCACAATGCAGCGAATGATCGATGAAATAGAAGCGCTATTGATCAGGTTATTACAGGAAAAAGGCCATACAGTTTCATAAGCAAGACCATCAAGTGCAAAAATCAAAGGACAATTTACTTCCTTTAAAAATCCTCGTGAAACTGCCTGTAAAGTTGGGAGATACGATCATGGCGGCTTATTTTTTGAGGGCTTTAAAAGCGATTTATCCCAACTGCCAATTGGACGTGATCATGTCAAGCGGGCTAACGGATTTGTTAGAATTCATGCCATACGTTGATAATGTTCATAAATTTTCCAAAAAAGACTATCTAGGAACAAAAGGGAATTATAGGTTCGGAAAAGAGATCAAAAGAAAGGGGAAATATGATCTTTTTTTCTGTCTTCCTTTTTCATTTTCAGCAGCATTGGCCGGATTTTTTACGGGCAGCAAAAAAAGGATAGGATACAAAACAGAACATCGTGGCATGCTCCTCACCAACGCCATCAAAAAGCCTGAAGGCTTGCATATCGTAGAAGAATTCAACTACCTTTTGGAACAATTCTCGCACAAGAAAATAGATTTCAAACCATTAGGATTTCATCCTAAAACCAAGCCTTCTTTTGCCTTTAGCGATAAAAAGAAAATAGTACTCAATATAAAGTCAGGCCCTCCTTCCAGATCTATACCGATCTATAAAGCCATAAGTATCATCGATACTTTGTCATTTACTTATGATCATGAAATATTGCTAACCGGAGCACCAAACGAAGTAGAATATATTTCGCAGGTAAAGGCTGCATTCCCAAATGATCCTCAAGTAATTGACCTCTCTGGCAAAACAAGTTTATTGGAGTTGGCCTATGTAATTCATCAGTCAGAATGCATGATTACCAGTGATTCTGGAAATGCCCACATCGCCAATGCGGTGGGCACACCGACAGTAGTATTGTTTGGTGCGGCGCATGAGCACCGTGCCAAACCGTATGACAAATCGATCTCAAAAGCACTTAGAATCCATGGATTGGAATGTGCCCCTTGCGAATCGGAATATTGTAAATTCAATGATAATCGGTGCCTTACCAACATTGACAATGGTGCAATTCTCGCAGCAATGGGCAAGCTGTTAAATAAAAGGGTTAGTTAAAATTTCTGCAAGGCTTCATACACTTTATGGATGGGCAATCCCATTACGGTAAAATATGACCCTTCGATCCGAGTAATGCCTATCATGCCTATCCATTCTTGAATACCATAAGAACCAGCTTTATCATAAGGCTTGTAATTTTTGATATAGTAATCAATTTCCTTATCAGTAAGCGTTTTGAATTGAACAAAAGTAGTATCCGAAAAAGAAATAATTTGGTACCGGTCTTTGATGCAAACACCTGTAGTGACATGGTGTGATTTCCCTGATAACGAACTCAACATTTGTCTGGCCTGTTCTTCATCAATCGGTTTGCCAAGAATCGTGTCATTAATGATCACCGTCGTATCAGCTGCAATCACAATCACATTTTCTTTCAAGTATGGAAATTGTTTGGCTTTTTGCTCAGCAATATGCTGAGCTATTTCATCAACAGACAAGTTAATTTGGACATCTTCTATGATATCTACAGGTTTTACGGTAAAATCAATTCCGGCCTCAGTAAGCAGCATCTGTCTCCGAGGAGATTTGGAGGCCAGTATTATTTTATGATCATCAAACATAATTGCATTCTTTAAAATACGAATATAATACATTCGCCAATTATTCTCCCTTGGCATTAGTTTGCTATTTTTGCCACAATGAAAGCTGTAAAGCCAATAGAAGAGTTGAAGAAAAAGTTGGTGGCAGGTTTGGCGCAGAAGCTGCCTGGAGAACCGGCTCACAGGCTGATGTCACCAACACTTCGTGGAGATAACCTCAAGTCTCCAACAAATCCACCTCCTGCCAAAAAGAGTGCAGTATTGGTTCTACTTTATTTGGATGAAATGGGTCAAGTTATGTTTCCTTTGATCCAGCGACCAACTTACAATGGAGCGCATAGCGCACAAGTTAGTCTCCCCGGTGGTAAATCTGAACCGACGGATATAGACCTGATACATACCGCACTTAGAGAGGCCCAGGAGGAAATCGGAATAAACCCGGAAAAGGTAGAAGTTTTAGGGAAATTATCTGATATATTTATTTGGGTGAGTAATTTTGTTGTAACGCCAATAGTTGGTTTCTATCACGAAAAGCCCGTTTTTCAAAAAGAAGATAAAGAAGTAGATGCAATTATTGAAACTGAATTGTATGACATCATAAATTTGGAAAAACGGAAAGAAGGCACCGTCTTAGCAAGGGGAAAATATAACATCCAGACTCCGTATTTTCATATAGATGACCGTGTCGTTTGGGGCGCAACTGCAATGATGCTTAGTGAATTCAGTATTATTGTTGAGCAAACAGGATACTTTTAAAACGAATAATATGGAGCATACTGGTGAAGCATTGATCACAAATGACGCTGTGGTCATGGGAATGATAATGGTGATGCTGGCTTTTATTTTCAAAACCTCATCCAGCGACAACCCATTTTTTCGCAGGTTTTACAAAGTCCTACCCATGCTTTTGATGTGCTACTTTTTGCCTTCATTGTTAACCACCTTTGGCATAGTCGATCCCGACCAATCACAATTATACTTTGTAGCGTCTAGATATTTAT
>JAUHYU010000118.1 GCA_030426345.1 Bacteroidia bacterium | reverse complement strand
AATTTATCAATAATTTTTTTCTGTAATTCATCCATGGATTTTAAGGGGTTTTACGACCTTTTATATTCACAACTATAATAATACCTGCATTATATTTAACAAACTATAAGGGGTGAAAACTTTTCACAAGCAGGATGGATTTAGCGTGGTGATGGATTGAATTAGCTCTTTTAATTTTCGATTGTGACATCTCAAATATTAGCTTTCGAAAGCTGTCAAAATCCATGGCAAGCACTACCTTTATGGATATTTAGGTCTTTTTTAGATTTTAAAATCAGGATACACTTGCCGCTAATATCAAGCATTTTACAAAATAAATTTCCGCATGTTCCGACTCAGGGGCAATTGCGCTTTTTTTCTATTCTAGACAGCCTCATAGGAAAATCGGGAGATCAAAGGGATACCTTGGTGGTGCGAGGTTACGCCGGAACTGGAAAGACCACGGCCGTCGGTACTTTGGTTAATGTGTTGCCTCTGTTTAATTTGAGGGGAGTATTGCTGGCTCCGACAGGTAGGGCTGCGAAGGTGATCTCTGCATATTCGGGCAAAAAAGCCTTTACAATCCATAAGCTAATTTATAAACAAGTGGCCGATGCTAGCACGGGGGAATTGAAGTTTAAGCGGCAAAAGAATTATTATAAAAAGACGGTCTTTATCGTCGATGAAGCCTCATTAATTTCTGATGAGAGCGGAATGCTGAGCAATGGATTATTGAGGGATTTGGTGGAATATATTTTTGAAGAATCCTCTAACAAGCTGATTCTTGTCGGCGACAATGCGCAGTTGCCACCAGTCGGTAGCCCGCATAGCCCAGCGCTGCAAGAGAGTTATCTCAAAGATAGATTTGGTCTTGATGTGATGCATGTCGAGCTAGATGACGTGGTAAGGCAGGAAGTGGAATCGGGAATATTGCTCAATGCCACTCAATTGAGAAAGGCTGTTTTCAACCCAAAAGAGCAGGTTTTCTTTGAAACCAACCGCTTTCAGGATATTTATAAAATGACGAGTGAAAAGCTTGAAGAAGGCATCAGATATGCGTTTGATAAATTTGGTATGGAATCTACGGCCATTATTTGTCGGTCCAACTGGCAGGCCGTCCGGTACAATGAATACATCAGAAGAAATATCCTTTTTAAGGAAGATGAGATTGATGCAGGGGATATTATCATGGTGGTAAAGAATAATTATTCTATTCTAGAGTCGGATTCCCAAGCGGGATTTATTGCCAATGGAGAGTTTGCGGAAGTGAGAAAGATTATTTCTGATGAAGAAGAATACGGGTTTCGGTTTGCAGATGTTGAGCTTCAGCTCATAGATTATCCGGAGATGGTGCCTTTTCGAGCAAAGGTGTTTTTAGATACACTGCACAGCAACACGCCGTCGCTGAGTATGGAGGAGAGCAATCGGCTGTATCATAAGATAAAGGAGAACTATCCGGAAATAAAATCTCGATTAAAACTCAAAGAAGCGATGCAGAAGGATGAACACCTTAATGCCCTTCAGATCAAATTTGCGTATGCGCTCACATGTCACAAGTCGCAAGGAGGTCAGTGGAAAGCCGTTTTTATAGATCAGGGCATGCGCAAGGATAATGAGATTTCGGTGGAACATGTCAGGTGGCTTTATACTGCTTTGACGCGGGCGGAGCGGGAAGTGTTTCTCATTAATTTTGAGCAGCAATTCTTTACCAAATCATAATGCAGATCTAGCTTTACCCGTTATAATAAAAATCTTAATTTTGAGTCGATGAGACAATCCCAATTATTAATTTCTCTTTTGCTCCTTCTGGGGACTTCCTCGGTTTGGGCTCAGAGCGAAACCGCACAAGACACTACGCAATATGCCCAGCTACAATTTGAATCTGACGCATATGATTTTAAAGAATTACATCAAGGCGAAAAAACGACCCACATTTTTGAATTTGTGAATGTTGGAAGTATTCCTCTCATCATCAATAATGTGTTGACCACTTGCGGCTGTACTGCTCCGGAATGGCCCCAAGAACCCGTGAAGCCAGGAGCAAAGGGTGAGATAAAAGTAATATTCGATTCTACCGCAAAAATCGGCAGACAAAACAAAGTGATTACCATTCGATCCAACGCCAAATCAGGCGATGTGCGCTTGCGAATTTCGGGCATGGTGCTGCCAGCGAAGAAGAATTAGTTTCAGTTAGATTTTAGAATTCCCATCAACAGAAAAAACCATCCTGCAATCAGGAATAACCCTCCGATCGGAGTGATCATGCCGAATTTCGTGATTCCCGAAAGACACAAGGCGTACAGCGATCCTGAAAAAATCACCACACCGATCAAAAATGAATATCCGGCATAATTGAAAAATTGATGCTTCCAATGAAACATCAAAACACCAAGCAGGAGCAATGCCAGCGCATGGTAAACCTGATATTTCACAGCGGTTTCAAAAGTTTCGAGGCGACCCGATGATTCCAAAAGCGTTTTGAGCGCATGCGCCCCAAAAGCACCGATCATCACTGAAAGTGCGCCAAGAATAGATCCGGATATCAAAATGAATTTTTGCATAGTCATGGATTATTGATAGTTTCTTGATCCAAAAATTTTGCTGCCGACACGAATCATCGTGCTGCCTTCCTCGATAGCAATAGCGTAGTCACCACTCATTCCCATGGATATTTCATGCATTTTTACATTGGGCAGATCATAATTTTCTTTCAACTCGTCAAACAGATTTTTCAATGATTTGAATTCTGATCTTATCTGGTTTTGGTCATCGGTATTCGTGGCCATGCCCATCAATCCAACGATAGAAATGTGCTCTAAATCCATGAAATCTTCGGAAGCAAACAAAGCCTTGATACCTTCTTCGTCAAACCCAAATTTGTGCTCCTCTTGCGCGATATGTACTTGCAGCAGACATTGAATTACGCGGTCATTTCTCTTGGCCTGCTTGTTTATTTCCTTTAGCAGCTTTAAGCTATCAACGGCATGAATCAGGTGGATAAAGGGAGCGATGTATTTTACTTTGTTACTTTGTAAATGGCCGATCATGTGCCAGCGGATGTCGCTGGGAAGCTGCTCGGGTTTTTCGCGCAATTCCTGCACTTTGTTTTCGCCAAAATCCCGCTGTCCGGCGTTGTAGGCTTCCTGGATCAGTTCTACAGGCTTGGTTTTGCTTACTGCAATCAGCTTGCAATTTGTATCGCCAAGTGATTGATTAAATGCTCTTATATTTTCTGAAACTCCCATATATATTTCCTTCTGGGTTTGTTTTCGCTCTTTTTAAATGAAACACAAATTAAATGGCTTTTATCAGAAGATGGGAATGAATGGCACTTTTAATTTATACTGGAGACAGTAAAAAGATTTAGGTTTTTAAACTAATTATTTGCTTTATTGACAGAGAGAAAGAACACCAGTGAGGTGTTGACAGCATGACGTTAGGTGAAACGTAAAAATAAGGACACTACTTCATGAAAAGAATAAGCATAATAAATATTAAGCCTCCAAAAAGAGAGATTGTGATTGGGAATATAAAATTCACAAGTCAAATTGGAATAGATGGAACGGAAATAAGTAGTTTTCCAATGAGATGTGTGGAATTTTTTGCTGCAGCTTTTTCAGGGAATCCTACTAATTGGAAGGATGGTGATATTAATTCAAATATTGATCCTCATCAAACACGTTGGACTATTATTCAAAATGATGAGAAATATATTACAAACAATTTTATCCAGAACTTGATTTTATTCATCAATGAAGATTTTGAACTTATAAACCAACGTCCTGAATCAGAACCAACAATTAGGGATTTGGATGAAGAGTTTCTAAGCAAAATGAAAAACATTTTAGAGATTTGCAGAAAAAAGAAAAACTTAAAAATTCAAATTTCTTTAAACAGGTTAATGACAAGTTTTACGAGAAGTGAACCTTTAGATGGAGTATTAGATTTATGTAGTTCCATTGAAGCATTTTATGGGATTTCAGATGAATTGAGGCTGAGAATTTCATTAATTACCTTTCAGCTTTTGAAAAGCAAATCTTGCATGGAAAATATGTACGAGATGTATGGGATTAGAAATGATTTTATTCATGGAAATAGCATCCCAAACATTACTCCTGACCAACTTGAGAAATATCAAAAAACAGTAATTGAGATATTAAAGTTTCCAGTTAAAACAGGGAAGATGCCAGACATTGGTGAACTCAATAGTAATATTATTAAAACTATACCTAACATCCCTATCGATAATTTCACGTAAAGGCCACCACACAAACCAAGAACTACCAATGGCTAGAAGGTTGGGGAGCATAAGAAAATCAATGAAGAATCAATGAATAATACTTTAGTCGAAATGATGTCCAGTTTTATCGATTTGACGGACGATGAAAAACAGGGGATTTTAGAGGCCTTTCCAATAAAAGAATACGCAAAAGGAACGAATTTATTAAGTCAAGGTCAAATTTCTAAAGACGCCTTTTTTATTATTAAAGGCTGTGTGAGAGAACATTCCATTGAAGATGGGGATGAAAAAACATCCGGATTTTATACGGAATTTCAATCTGCCGTTAATTTTGAAAGCATATCAAATGGAAGTCCTTCCAAATATTATTTTACATGTGTAGAAGATTGCAGCATAGCAATCCTTAATTCTGAAAAGGAAACTGAACTGTACAAAAAGTTTCCAAGGTTTGGTGAAGTATGCCGTACGGAACTTGAAAAAATGCTCGGGGCAAGCCAAGAGAACTTATTAAAATTCAAGAATTCAACTCCAAAAGAGCGGTACTTAAATCTATTAGAAGAAAGGCCAAACTTAATAAATAGAGTTCCTCAGCATCAATTAGCAAGTTACCTTGGCATAAAGGCGGAAACACTTAGCCGAATTCGTAAAAGGATTTCGGTTAATGGTTAGAATTTAAAGCCGAAATTAAGGCTTGGTTCAAATATATATTTAGGCGCTCCATTTTCAATCTCTGCAAAATCAGCTGGATAATTGGTGTCAACAGGCCAATATTTTAAAGCATACGCAGGTTCCACATACCAACGTTTGTTGAAAAACTCAAAGCGATAACCTGCTATCAGTTGAAGATATAACTGAAAACCGTTTTGGATTTTATCATTATTTGTGTCGTAATACTGTTTGATAAAAGGAGTTGCTTGAATCGTTGTAAATAATCCTTTCCAATGAAAGCGTTGATATCCTGCTCCCAAGCCAAATGCTCTTACATAACCGGGGTAGTATTCTTTTGATTTCTCATATTCTCCTAATGGCTCAGAATATTTCCATGTGTTGAACTCTACAAAAATTCTGTCTTTTTTATTTAGCCGATATCCATAAGTCAATAAATAATAGTCGGGAGAATCAGCCAGGAAATTTCCCAACATAAAAAAAGAAGAACCCAAAGTATGCTTATACTTAATTTGACCTGCTTCCTGAGTTGACAAAGAATCTATTGATGGGTTATTCTGACCAAATACATATGATACAGACAACATTAAAATGATTAGTGAGTTTGCTCTAAGATTCATAGTTTTTAATTTTTTCATAAAAGTAAATTCTTGCTTTACCTTATTCATTGACTGTAGTCAAGAAATGAAAATGAAGTGATTGCCTTCGGCCAACCCTGAAACGGTGAGGTCGTCCCCGAAAAATATTTGTTGACCTAAAAAGCCTCCAAAATCCATGAATTCCTTTAGAATATATGCCCAGCAGCTATACCACAGGTTACTAAAGCAAAGGATAAATTTGTTAGATTGCTGATTGTAAACATTATTTCAACTTCAGATGACCAGATTTATTTTCGTTAGCCTAGTACTGATTTTTTCATGTTCCTATTGCGCCTTCTCAAACCATAATAAAGAATCAGTCAAAATCATTTTAGATACAGATATGGGGTCTGATTGCGATGATGTAGGTGCTTTGGCCATATTAAATGAATATGCCAATATTGGTAAAGTAGAAATTTTAGGGGTGATATATAGCTCAGGGGCAATTCCCTATGGAGTGGGTGTGATCGATGCTGTTAATATTTATTATGGAAATAATGATATACCCATTGGAGCAAATTATGATAGAGCTGTTGGCGATCCGATTGACAAAATGCAGGCAGAAAAATTGTCTAAAGATACAGCGGCATTCAAAAATAGATTTATCGCAAATACTGATGTGCCAGAACAAACACAGCTCCTTAGAAAATTGATCTCCGCTCAAGAGGACAATAGCGTTGTCTATGTAACTATTGGCCATACAAAAGGGATTTATGATTTCTTGGTATCTAAGCCAGATGTTATTTCAGATTTGTCAGGCTATGAACTTGCTGCCAAAAAGATAAAAAAATGGATAGCGCTAGGAGCCTTGAATGCAAAAAATAAAGAGGGGCAGTACGTCAAAGACTGGAACTTGTATTTTAATAATACAGCTAGCTATACCAAGTATGTAGTTGATAATTTTCCAAAACCGATCTACTTTGTTTCGGGTGGGGCAAAGGTTATGACTGGAAAATCGCTACAGGACACACCTGCTGGAAATATTGTAAGAACGGCCTATAGGGACTGGCTTTGGAACATTGAACGCAAGACGCTATCAGATCAAAGACCCAGTTGGGACCTGGCGACCGTTTATTTTGCAGTAGAGGAGGTAGGACAATATTTTGATGAGGTGAATCGAGGATATCTTGATTTTGATATTGAAAAAGGGTGCAGGTGGATTAATCAAGACACTGCTTCAAACCAATTTTTTGTATCTCAGAAATCTGGAACGGACAGTGGGTTTGCTAATTATTTAAATTCCCTTTTGGCAAAACGCTCAAAAAAACTACAGCAATGATCTGTGACCAACATAAGTGGGTCGAAGAAAAAAAATGGTTTTTACTTCCGAAAAGCCTCTAAAATCCATGAATTGCATAAATTGTCATTTCTTAAATAGAGTAGACATAACAAAATTATATATGAGTATAAAGGGGATTTTTTGCATTTTGATCATTTCGATTTTATCATTTGGCTGTGAATCCGACGGTAAAAATGATGAGGTAAATGACAAACCAAATATTGTTTTTTTGATTGCGGATGATATGGGTTATGGAGATATTGGCTGCTATGGAGGTATCTCAGCCACTCCCAATGTAGATCGACTTGCCAGTAATGGTTTGCGATTTACAGACTTTTATGCGGCAGCTCCCAATTGCTCTCCTTCCCGTGCAGGGCTTATGACGGGGCGTAGTCCGGCCAGGGTTGGGATGTACAGCTACCGACCGCCAAACCACCCAATGCATTTGCGCGACAGCGAAATCACTATTGCCGAGGTGTTGAAAAATCAGGGATACCAAACTGCACATATTGGAAAATGGCATCTGGGTTGCCTACCACAAGATACTGTTTTGAATCACCCACAGCCTCATGACCAGGGGTTTGATTACTCCCTTGGTACAGAAAATAATGCGAAACCATCTCATTTGAATCCTGTCAATTTTGTGCGCAACGGAAAAGAAATAGGAGAGCAAAAAGGCTATTCTTGTCAGATATTGGCCGATGAAGCAGTATCATGGTTCAACAATTACCATCAACAAAATAATCCTTTTTTTATGTATGTTGCTTTTCACGAACCACATTCAAAAGTAGCGTCCCCACCAGAATTAGTTGATAAATACAGTAGCTATCCAAAAAAGGATGCAGAGTATTTGGCGAATATCGAAAACTTGGATTTAGCTGTTGGAAAAATAGTTGCCTATCTCGAAGAAAATGGGCTCATGGAAAATACCCTGATTTTCTTTAGTTCTGACAACGGTTCGTATCGGCAGGCATCCAATGGTGATTTTAGAGCAGTCAAGAGTTATTTGTACGAAGGTGGGATTCGCGTTCCCGGTATCATCCACTGGTCTGGATTGCCCAATAAAGGCCTCGAAATCCATGAACCTGCGGGGTTTGTGGATATGATGCCAACAGTTTGCGAGATCCTGAATATTCAACCGGAAAACGAAAATGCTCTGGATGGAACGAGCATTTTGCCTGTTCTCCAAGGAATGGACTTCCAACGCCAAAAACCTTTATTCTGGTACTTTTACAGGACTTCCCCGGAGATTGCCATGCGCATGGATAATTATATGATTTTAGGGAAGGACAATGACACGATCCCCCGATCTCACCAGTTTTCTTCTCAAGACATGGATTATATTAAAACCATGGATTTAAAGCGGTATGAATTGTATAACGTGTCAAAAGATCAGCAAGAAGTCGAAAACCTCATCGAGGTGAATCCCAAGGCAAATGCATATAAGCAGATGCTGGATGAAAAATTGAGAGACATTCAGGCTACAGGGTACTTATGGGATCAATTGCCTGCTACAGCGCAAAAAAGAAAAGTTAAAACAGATTGGGTAAAGTATTAGATTGTGTCAGTAAAAAGAATGAAAAAGCATCAAAAAACCATGAGGTTCCGTTGGGGAATTTTCTCCACAGTATTCCGAAATATCCCATTAGTAACCTCAAACCAGACTGTGGTAGGTTTATAATCGATTCATGGATTTTTAATAGTATTTTACTGTCCGAGGTGCCATAATGCCTTGTTTTTAGCAATATCTTATGTTCTATCATCTATCGGATGGTTTACAAACCATCATATTTCCATGTTGGCTCGATTCTTTCTTTATATTTAGTTTTACTAGCCCTAAATCAGACATACATGAATATATCCTTCCAAAAGACTTTTTACATTTTCGCCTGCAGTGCTGCTTTGGTTACTTTCCTATATTTTGGCAAGCCCATTTTGGTGCCGATTTCGGTGGCCATCCTTTTTTCATTTATCCTATACCCTATCGCATTCAAAATTGAAAGTTGGGGCGTAGGCCGTCTTTGGTCAGCGTTCCTCAGCATATTCGCAGTGGTCATAGTCACCTTGGGCCTGCTATATCTTTTTTCCACCCAGATCATCAAGATCACGAGTGACTTATCCGAATTTGAGGATCGGTTGAAAATGATTTTTAACCAAACCATTTCCTTTATCAACAACAAGGTGCCTCTAATCCCTGATATCAAGGAAAATGATCTTATGGATAAAAGCCAGGAATTGGTGAAAAAATCAGGTGCTGGGATTGTGAAGAATGCGCTAAGTAACACTGCTTCATTATTTTCAGGATTGATATTGGTCCTGGTTTATACCTTTCTGTTGTTGATATACCGCAGCGGGATTAAAAAGGTACTCATAGCCATGGGCCAAGAAAAATCGAAGAAAAAAATCAGCGACCTGATCATGGAGGTGCAAAAAGTAGGTCAGGGTTATTTGGTTGGTATGAGTATAATGATCGTCATTCTCGGTACGGCCGACAGCTTGGTCTTGCTGGCTTTCAATATTGATCATGCAATTTTATTTGGGTTTATGGCATCCCTGCTCACAATTATCCCATATATAGGCACGACTATTGGAGCAACAATTCCTGTGCTTTACGCATCGATGACTGCGGACTCTATTTGGGTGCCCGTTGGCATAGCCGGTACATTTTGGTTAATTCAGCTTATTGAAAGCAACTTTCTAAGTCCCAAAATCGTGGGGGGCAATTTAAATGTAAATGCTTTGGTGGCGATCATTTCGCTGATCCTTGGAGGTTATGTATGGGGGATAGCTGGCATGGCTTTATTTCTTCCTTTTGCAGCGATTTTCAGGGTATTTTGTAGCTATTTTGATGATTTAAAACCGATGAGTATGCTTTTGGGCGACGATCTTTATGACTTGGGATCTGGGAAAGGGGGCAAAAAAATCAAGTTTGACATCAAAAGGGTTTTAAAGAAATAACCATGCACAGTTCATTGAAAAAGTGGTGGGAAATCGTACTTGATACATTCAAAAAGTTTTTTGAAGAAAAAACATTTCAATACAGTGCTGCCATCGCGTATTTCACTATTTTTTCCTTGCCGGGCATAGCGATCATATCGGTGATGGTAGCCAGTTCTTTTTTCTATGAAGATGAACAAGTGAGAAATGAGTTGCTCAAGCAAATATCTTTGCTTGCCGGGCAGAGCAGTGCGGACCAAGTTGAATCACTCATGAGCAGAACCTTCTTGTCCTCAGAGTCTTGGATTATGAAAATAGTTGGTTCAGTGGTCATCATCATAAGTACAACGACTGTATTCATTACACTACAGGACAGCTTGAATGCCATTTGGAAAATTAAGCCTAAGCCTAAAAAAATGATCCTGAAATTTGTGCTCAACCGGCTGCTATCGTTGGCCATGGTGGCTTCCATTGGTTTTATGATTTTGGTGTCGCTCACGCTTGACACCTTCATCGCCCTTTTGAGGCATATTATTTCAGGTCATCTGGCAGGTATGTCATTTTACGTTATTTATGCCATAAACATTGCACTCAATATTGGGGTCATTGTGCTTGTTTTTGCGTCGATATACAAAGTATTGCCCGATGTAAAAATTCGATGGAAAGATGTTTGGCTTGGAGCCATTGTCACTACCATATTGTTCGTAGCAGGGAAATACCTGATCGCCTATTATTTGGGAAATGCCGATTTCAACGATGCTTATGGTGCTACAGGATCTCTGGTGGCCTTGTTGGCGTGGGTGTATTACTCTGTCCTCATCCTGTTTTTTGGGGCCAATTTCACCTATGTTTACCTCCAACACAGCGGCAAACACATAGCCCCGAGTAAAGGGGCTGTGGGGATAAAAATGATTGAGATTGAAAAGGAGGATAGGCTTGTAAATCAGCAGACCACGGACGAATCTAAAGATTGAAATAGCAAAACTCTATGAAGTGCAAATGAACCGTATAGAGCTCTTTCGTTGATTGTGCCTGCAGTCATTTAGAGCTTTGAGTAAAGCCCATTAATTTCCATAAACAAAATAATGACTATCGAAACGGAGTATACAATGCGGATTTTAGCATCAAATTTAGTCTTTATTTTTTCTTTTTCTTTATAATACCCAAGCCTATCCCAGCTGCTACCAGCAGATAAAGCACTCCTCCAGTAATTGGAGTTACCATAGTACATCCATTTAATGCCATACAGTCGGGATCGCATAATGGAGCGCATGGTATACAGTCACAAGACATATCGGGGGGGCCATTGTCTTGGGCAATCAAACTAGTAGAAAGTACAAATACCAATATTATGGTTAAAAATATTTTCATTCTCAGGTTTTTATTTAAAGCTTTTGCACCTACCTCAATAATATTACTTTTCCTTTTAAAACGGATTGTGATAAATGCAAATCAAGGAAATAAATACCATTGGTCAGATGTGGGAGATTAGACAAGTCCCAGTCTATAGTGTTCATCCCTTTTTCGATCGCTATTTTTTGTGTTGAAATTGCTTCGCCATTCATCCTATATATTGTTAGCACCCCGGTTTCTTTCAGCATCGCATTAAACCTTATCCTAAGATCTTTGCTAACAGGATTGGGAAATAAAGTCAACTTGCTTAAGAAACTAGGTTCATCTGGATTGGTAAGTATTTGATCATCTTTTTGGCCTTTATTACCATTAGGATCATTAATCTCAAGGACAATCCGATCATCACCAAAAGATGTAGGATCGTCATTTATTAATATATCATACTGTATATTTCCCCTGAATCTGATTTTCTTGTCTAAATAGGAGTCATGCAACCAAGCTTTTATTTTCTTGTCAGGAATACTAATATCGAGAGCATATAAACCCTTCAAATATCCGTTGATACTGATTGGGATTTGTTGCCTTTTATTAGTAGTACCTAAAGTGTTTATTGATAGGTTCTTATCATCACCACTAATCGTACCTAAATTGACATAACTACCTGTAAGTTTTAACGCGTCATATTCTGATTCAAACTCACTTGAGGTATTATCTAAAAACCTGATAATAGCTTCATCATATCTTTGCTCAGGATCAGTCAAATGTAATTTGATGATATTTTCAGGTGCAGCTTTTCTATAAACTCCTGGGTTTGAATCCAATTGTATTTTGGCATTTTCAGAAACTCCTAAATTTCCGGCACTGCTGGCATAAACGAAAAACGACTGCCCCATGGCTATTTCAGAAGTAAGGCCTCCAGTTCCTACACCATTGACATACGACCTGTAACCTAAAATGGTGGCATCCCAAACATAGTAAGAGTTTATAACTGAAGATTTATTCCAACCAGATGTAGCATCCCAATCAATTGCGCTTGGATATGGATTGGAAACTAAATTCCATCCTCCACCATCATAAGACCCTGATTTTGTAATCGGTATGGAATAGGTGCCTAATGCATTAGACACTCCATCTCCTATGACAAGTTCTCCAAGGTTGGATAGTTGAAATGCACCGTCAACATCCAATGATGAACCATAAACAAATACCTGTACTCCTTTGCCTGGTTGGAAGTTATGGGTGTTGTAACTAATGAACTTCCATGAATCAGAAGGTTCGTCATAATATCGCAAATTGGCATTGCCGCCATTCCATGGGCCATTAATAGGTATGTCATCAGACCATGATGCTGGTGTTTGACCTTTGACAGGTACACCGAGGTTATACCATCCAGCTACTTTAGAAGGTCCGATATATCTCTCAACGTTTACGCCGCCAGTGACTGTAGCATCCAATTGAACTTTGCTTACCCTAGCCGTGCTGGTTTGATCAGAAGCCAAGGTGAGATAGTTATTGGCATTCAGGTTTCCGCTTACCAGTTCCAGCTCATTTTGAATTCGGGCGTTGGATTGAATGTTTACTGTACCAGTTCCAGTATTGTTGATCAATAGCTTTTTAACTGTATTGTCAGTTGCATCAAAATATACGTTTGAGTTTGTATTGCTGCTGTTTGTAAAATGTATGCTGCTGTTGTTCATTTTCAGCACACCGGTTTCATTATTCGTATTGATGTTTGCAGTCCCATTGACGTTAAGTGTTACGTCAGTCAGCTCAAGCGTTGAACCATTGTCAATTGTCATACCTTCTCCTGCCACGCGTAGTATGGGCGTAGTGCCACCACCATTGTTTATGGACAATGTCGCATTATCTTCTACTTTAAGTGCTGTAAGGTCAATGATGACATTAGGAGGGTTTATGCTGACATTGGCATTTGTAAGGACTTTAACTGACGATCCTTGTCCACTCACTATCCAGTTATCATTGATCGTTGCAGCATTGTCAATGATGAATTCCACATCTTGCTCTGCAAAGCTTGATGGAGAGTTGTCCGATACATCTTTCCAATCCGACAGGTCATTCAGTGCAGTGATCCCTTGACTGAAATATTGTCTGGCCGGGGTATTTACATTGAGTGTGTTCGAATATTCCGAACTTCCATGGATATTTACCGCTTTTACTTTGTACTGGTAGGCAATCCCCGGAAAGATAGTATTATCAGTATAGCTTTCGACGTCCGAGCCCAACTCAACAATATTGGAGAAGTTAACCCCATTATTAGAACGATAAACCTCATACTTGTCTTCATTAGTGGCATTGTCAGTCCAACTAAGATCAACACTGTTGTAACTCACATTGGCAGAACCCAAAGCTGTAGGATCATCCGGGAAATTGGATGGAGATATCTCTACAAAAGAACTGGTTAATACGTTGTCTGGGATTAATTGTTTTGATGGATTTCCCCCGGATCTCCTATATCTCACTTGCAGATTTTGGCCACCAGTCCTTTCAAAAAACTGAACTAGAATACTGTGATACCCAACTGAGAGATATATATTTCCGGATCTTTCTTGACTACCATGTAGGCCATCATTATCTACTACAAGTTGAAGTGGATCAGTAGGTTGATCACGAGTATAAAGCATGCTGCCATCATCTGAGGTAGTGTAAAAGGTATATGTGCCTGCATTGCTAATATAAATATATCCAGAAAAATCAAAGGCAAAATAATCATTTGCAGGAAAATAGGGGTCCTTTGCAGATAAATCAAAATTATCGGCATGTCCCTCGGCATAGACAGGATATCCTTCATAATCAGCAACATAATCCCATCTTTCCCCAGCGTATAACTTAAAATTCAAACCATCTGCTTTAATGATTGCTGATATTTGATTGCTGGCTGCGGATTCAAGATCGTTCACATCTTTTGCCTTTACATAAAAGGAATGTTGATTTTCATGTGTCAATCCGGTAATAATGGTACTGGTGTCCGTCACATAGCTATTGAAAATACCATCCATATAAATGTTATAACCTTCGATACCAATATTGTCAGTAGATTTTTTCCATTTTAATCCAATTTCGGTGATAGATTTTCTGTAGACTTCCAAATCTTGTGGTGCTGTAGGTGGTGTTGTGTCTGCCAATGTGGTAGCAGAAAAAATACCCGTATATTGGGAACTCCCCAAATCACTGACTCCCCTGATATTATAATAATAGGTTTGGTTTTCATTCAATCCAGTATCATCAAAAGTTTGTGTGTTGGCCGGTGTCTTGGCTACAAACGTCCATGATGTACCGGGTGAGGCAGGAGTAGTTGCTCGCCATATTTCATAGCCTTTTTCTGCATTATCATTGTCTGTCCAATACAACCTGATGGAGTTTGATGTCATGGCCTGTGCCAAATAGTTGGTAGGTGTGGCTATGACAATATTGGCAGGGAAAAAGAAGGTGATTACCTCCGGTTCCGACAGTTCACTCCAACAATCTTCGTCAGTTGGTTTGACTTTTACTTGATAAGTACTTGTTGTGTTTTGTGAGCCTCTGGGTGCTTGAATAATGCTGCTGGTAGCACTGCTGGCTCCTGACCATTGATAGGCAGCATAGCCAGGATTTGCGGATAAGTATACGGCATTCCATCCATTCAGAGGTACAAAGGTTGTACTTGCGCTTGCAGTGATTTTAGGTGTAGGAGGTTTTGGCCTTACACTGATTGTTTTTGGTGGAGACCATTCAGTCCATTCACTGCCTCGTCTAAA
>JAUHYU010000117.1 GCA_030426345.1 Bacteroidia bacterium | reverse complement strand
GCTGTCATGGACGTGAGCCGCAACTTAGGAAGTGCATATGCCACACGCATCTCACCCTATTGGATTCGGGTGTCCAGAACCTATTTCACTAATGGAAACAACAATTTCAAAATTGGAAAGCGCAGGGCAGATGCAGGAAACTGGGATGGAGCAGAACAGATATGGCTACAGGAAACTGAAAACCGCAAAGGTAAACTTGCAGGCCGAGCGTGCGTAAATGTGGCCATAATCCATGAAATCCATGGTGATTTGAATGGAGCTATGAATTGGGCCTCCAAAGCATACGAAGACTACAATAATTCCACGGGGTTAGATTACCTCAAAATATTGCGCAACAGATCAAACCGCCAAGAATTGCTGACCCAGCAGTAACAAGGACAATATTCCAATTGGGAAAATGCCGCTTTCAAATTAAGAAGAAGACAAGCATCTGAAAATTAAAATAATATACTTTTAAACCATATTACAGAACAATATCTTCTAAAAATGACGTTACCATACTGAGCATAAAACCTCTAAAATCAATGAAACCACTGATGCTATATTGAGCTAATATGAGCAGGTACACAGTATTTATTTTATAATACCACGTATAATCCAGGAGAGTTTTTTTGTTTAATTCGTTATATCCCAAATATTTTATATTTCGTCAAATCTACGATTAAACAAAAAAAAACAGACATTTTTGCGTTTCACCTAGAAATTTTTTCTATCATATTTAATGTTTGGCACATTCATTGTATTTCACTAGTCAACTAAGCGAATAAGCTCATGAAAAATCAAGGAATAAATCTAACAATGGTGTTGTTATTTCTGATATCAGGATGGATAACAGCGCAGGCTCAGGATCAAATAGAAGTGCCGGGTGATAATTTCAGTCTGGAAGGTGCTCTTGAATTATTTAAAAAATCAGCCTCGCCAGAGGAGTTTGAAAAAATGCTCAATGACCCCGAAACCAAGGTCAATAATCTTGATCTTAATGGCGATGAATATATTGATTACATTAGGGTGATTGACAGAAACGAAAAAAACGTTCATGTCTTTATTATGCAAGCTGTAGTTTCCGAAACACAAGCTCAGGACGTGGCCGTTATCACACTCGAAAAACTGGCAAATGGCAAAGCAGTATTGCAAATCACGGGTGATGAAGATGTGTACGGCGTTGAAACCATCATAGAACCGACTGCTGAAGTCCGCACCTATGGAGGCACTAGAAGCTCAAGGGCCGTAGTGAATGTATGGGCTTGGCCATCGGTACAATTCATTTACGGGCCATATTATTCAGGTTGGGTTTCTCCTTGGGGTTGGGGCTATCGACCTATGTGGTGGAGGCCTTGGAGACCAATAGCCTATTACAACTATTATCCTTATTGGAGACCATACCGACCTTACTATTCACCATGCTATGTGCGTCGTGTCGTATATGCAGAACATATCTACAGACCACACAGAACAACTTCTGTGGTAGTGGTCAATAGAAATAGGGAACAAATTCAACGGTATAGGTCAAATCATGTAAACAATGGTAGAACTAGTGATTATGCAAGAAACAGCTCAAGCGCACGTCAAAGGAGCACTTCGGCAAGATACGATGCCAATGGCCGAATCAGTGCGAGCAGTAATTCACGCACGAATTCTAGATCGCTATCCAACATCAGAATTCAATCGGATAACGAAAGGTCGGCTGTCAGTTCAAGGAGTTCGTCTAATGCCCGTTCTGGATCAAACTTGCGCACAGGCTCTAGCAGTTCAAACACACAAAGCTCTACAAGAGTAAGAAGTAATGAATCTTCGGGAAATTCAACTAGCAATGCCAGACAGAGTCGTGTGCCGGTCAATGTGGATAGAAACCGATCTTCTGAACAAAAATACCAAAGAGGATCATCGACTACGCCCAACAGCAGTCGCTCATATAGTAGTTCTTCCAGTAGAACGCAAAGCACACCAAATGTGCAACGGTCATCAGGAAGTTCTAATGCTCGACAATCGAGCAAAAGCTACAGCAGCCGGGGATCATCATCAGGCAGTTCAGCTGTTCAGCGATCTTCTGGTAGTTCAGGTAGCAACCGATCTTCAGGATATTCAAGTGGCTCGAGCTCTTCCCGCAGTTCTGGTGTATCTTCAAGCTCAGGAAGATCGTCCAGTGGAAGTAGCCAACGCTCAACTAGTTCGGGAAGTCAAAGAGGAGGAAGACGTTAGTCTTCCTTTTTTTTGTAAAAGGGTTGAGCGTTTACAAATATTGACAATAAAAAAGCATGGAAAATCCATGCTTTTTTTCGTTTGTAGCTTTTCCTAAAACGGTGGATCTTCATCCATCGGAGGATCGTTGGAAGGGGGTAAAACATCCGGCTGTCCATCAAATTGCTGCCCGCCCAACTTGTCCACTTTCCACGCGCGTACGTCTGTATACCACCGACTATTAAATTCCCGACTTTCAAGCTCTATATGTACTTTCACATCTTCATTTGGCTGTAGGCCAAACTGGTCGATCTTATCGCCCCAAGCCGTGATGCATACTTTTTTGGGATATTGTGATTTTGTCTCAACTATAAATTCCTGTTTTTTCCAGGTGCCGTTTTTCCCCTGTCCTGATTGCAGTGGGTTGATTTGTATTATTTTGCCTTCTAATTCCATGGCCGCGAAGTTAAAATTAAAGGAAAGAAATCAAAAACAAAGAAGTTGATTTGATAGAAAATCCATGGATTTTGAAGGCATTTATGCTTGATTCTAATTCAATAAAAACTATCTTTAACCTGCTAGCATCGATCATAATTTGAAACTAATTATCGATGCCGCATAAAATTATTTTTGACATAAATACCTATTGATCATGTCTTTACTAACTCTTTTTGCATTTCTTGGAGGCCTTGGTGGTTTCGAAGTTCTCATTGTGCTTTTTTTCACCTTCATTTTCCCCATTATTGCTTTAGTTGACTTACTAACAAGTTCCTTCGAAGGCAACACAAAACTAATATGGGTTATTGTAGTGATTTTTCTCCCGTTCATAGGTTCAATTTTATATTTTGTAATTGGAAGAAATCAAAAGATTACGATCTCAAAATAGGGACAAGCATAAATCAAAGCAATTCCTCGATTGGATCCCAAAAGCTTTTAGAAGCATGTACCACGGCATCGTTTTTAACACTCAAGCCTTCCAGCTCCAATAGCTCCTGCATTTTGCCTGAAGGATTGAAATGACCCTTTCCGGTTAGTTCTCCATTGCGATTGAGAACGCGATGGGCGGGAACTTCCGGCATGTGGTGCGCATTGTTCATAGCCCAACCCACCATTCTGGCACTGCGTTTTGTCCCAAGGTAATGTGCGATAGCTCCGTAGCTGGTCCATCTACCCTTTGGAATCAGTTTCACTACTTCATATACGTTTTCAAAAAAATTAGGCTCCATTTTTAAAATATTGAATTGCTATTTTCATGTGTTCAAATGTAATGGTTTTTATATCTTTGCGTAGCATTAAAATTCATAGATTTATGAAGCATTTTGTAGAGAATCACACCCGGACAATAGCTATTTTCACTTGCCTTTATTTAGCAGTGTCATCGTTTTTACAAGCGCAAGAAAAGCAGGAAGATGATAAAGCATACAACAAAAAAATGGAATGGTTTGGCGATGCCAAGCTTGGTATTTTCATCCACTGGGGAATATATGCTGTCAATGGGATTGATGAATCTTGGTCATTTTTCAATGAATACCTATCACATGAAGACTATGTAAAACAAGTCGATGGATTTACAGCCGCCAAATACGATCCTAAGGAATGGGTTTCGCTGATCAAATCCTCAGGAGCCAAATATGCCGTCATCACCACAAAACACCATGACGGATTTGCGATGTGGGATACTAAATTTGGAGATTTCAACGTGATGCACTCCCCTGCCGCAAAAGACTTGATCCAGCCGTTTGTACGGGAATTGCGCAAAGAAAACCTGAAAGTTGGGCTATACTACTCGCTACCTGATTGGTCATACATTGACTATCCAAACTTAACCAGAAACAAAAAGCGCTACACTGATGATTCCATTCGCTGGAACCGTTTTCTAAATTACTATCAAGGTCAGCTTAAAGAGCTTAATTCAGAATTCAAACCTGATCTATATTGGTTTGATGGAGATTGGGAATTCAGCGCAGAAATGTGGCAAGCCCAAAAAGTCAGAAATTTTCTCTTGAAGGACAATCCTAAAGTAATTCTCAACTCAAGGCTCAAAGGCCATGGGGACTATGCCACACCGGAACAAGGAGTCCCGATTGTACGGCCCAAAGAAAAATATTGGGAGCTTTGTATGACAATGAACAATTCTTGGGGATATCAGGGAAATGACAATGCGTACAAAACGCCAAACCAGATCATTGGGATTTTTGTGGATTGCATATCGATGGGAGGCAATCTCTTGCTGGATATTGGCCCAAAAGCTAATGGTACCATCCCCGACGAACAAGTGGCAATATTAAAGGAATTAGGCCGCTGGACCAACAAACACAAGGAAGCCATTTATGGCACGCAAGCCGGATTGCCAGCAGGTCATTTTTATGGCCCCTCTACCCTTTCCGCAGATGGTACTATTTTGTACTTGTTTCTCACTCAAACGCCCACGCATCCTATTGTGATAAAGGGGTTGAAAAACCCGATAAACCGCATCAGGATTGTGGGAGACGGCACAAAACTGAGCCATCAGGTTGTAGGCAAAATGTACTGGAGCGAAGTGCCCGGGCTGACGTACATCGATGTACCGCAAGACAAACTCGATGATCAGGTTACGGTGATCGCTGTTCAACTCAAAGGAAAAATCGACCTCTACCGCGAAGACGGTCAGGTGATCGAAAGCAATTAGTTTATTAAAAGCCCTCTTTATTCCATAACAAACTCAGCAACGACAGGTGCGTGATCCGATTCTGGGAATTTCTTATCCGTAGCGTTAGAAATAGATTCATCATGCAATACCTCATTGTGGATTTCCGCTTTTGTATAAAACTCCAGCATATTCCTAGTAACCAGTAGGTGATCAATCATTTGCCCTTTACCACGATAGAATAATGAATATCTGGAGCTTTCTGGAATGCCATTTTCGCAAGGAACGAGAATACGATTGACTAAGTCGCTATTGCCGGTTTGCTCCACATCTCCGCGAATGGCCATGACAGGTACGTCATTCTGTTCTGCGTTGAAGTCTCCACAAACAACAAGATAAGCATTTGGGTCTGCATCTAGAATCTCATCTATAACGACCCGCGCTTCCAACGCCTGTCCTACGCGCTTCATCGAAGAGATAAAGTAGCCCTCAGCCCATCCACCAACAGTTTTCCATGTAAATGTATTTTTCTTCTGTCCCTTAATTGTGGTAGGTAATTTCGACTTCAAATGTACATTTAACACATGGATAGACTGCCCATCAGGCAATTGGATTTCCACCTTCAAAATTGGTCTTTCCCATTCTACTGTCGAAGCCTCCTCTTCCGGCGGTTGCGCCATTACTTTGCGGTATTCAGGAGCCTGAATGTGATCATGCTTGCATTGATGATAGGATAAAATATCATATCGACTCAAGACCACCAAATTCCTGACGTCATACACCTCCTCACTACTCATTGTGGTAGTACTCACCCTGTGATACCCTATGTATTGGGTCCCTTCTAACAGTTGATCCAATGCCAACAATTTCCTTGGCTCACCTTCAGTTTCCTGTCCGTGCACTTCCTGAAGACACAATATATCCGCATTGAGTCGGGAAATCTGCGGTCGCATAACCGCAATGCGGTGTGCCAATGTTGGGGAACTCCTGGGCTTATCATCAAAATTTTCCAGGTTGAACGTGGCAATACGGAGTGTATGTTTCATTGTAAGTTGGGTTTTATAATAATTCTATAGAACAAAAAGCATTAAAAATCCATGGTTTTTTCTGCTATCACTCAAATTAGAATACTGCACTGTATATTTCAATTTTTTTTCTATTTTTTCTCAGAGCTTCTAAATACTCAATTGTTTACATCTACAATTAATTTCCTGTTATAATACCAAACGGACAATGATTTAACTTATGAGCTATAACCATCATATTATATAAATGCAAAAACAGCTTATATCACACGAATTGTTCACGGAGGAGAAAATTCAGAATATCGATTATAATATTCATGTTTTAATATATAGCAAAAACAAGTATTTTTTATTAAATTGAAATGAACCGGAATACGTCCGCTCGTTATCATTTCTTCTTAACAAAACCCAATGTCATGAAAAGCATCGTCTGTAAACTACTCTCCCTAATTTTTGTCGTCTCCATGATCATTTCCTGCCAACCGAAAACTGATGTAAAGATCGGGTTTAGTCTTGGGCCAATGCACGAACGATGGGAAAAAGACAGGGATTTCTTAGTTGACAACTTCAAATCTAAAGGAGTAAATCTCATAGTCAAAGAAGCGCATAACAGCGAAGAAACACAAAAAAAGCAGTTTCAGGAATTGTTGAAAGCCAATGTAGATGTCATTGTTATGGTGGCAATAAATAGTAATACTGCTGGGGCATTGGTTCAAATGGCCAAAGAAAAAGGCGTGAAAGTGGTGGCTTACGATAGGCTGATCATGAATTGTGATCTAGATTATTATATTTCATTTGATTATATCAAAATAGGTGAGTTGCAGGCAGATTATCTCACGAGAATCAAGCCAACAGGGAACTACATGATTCTTGGAGGTGCTATTGAAGATCACAACTCGGGATTTTTACATTTGGGACAAATGAATATTCTACAGCCCCTTGTGACTAAAAGTGACATTAATATTGTGTTAGACACCAACGTGAAAGACTGGAGTGCAGATGTGGCCTACGACATAGTCAATGATTATTTGGAGACATCCACAGATTTAGACGCCATTGTCTCTTCCAATGACATGATGGCCAAGGGTGCCAGCAAAGCACTAGACGAGCATGATCTTACTGGAAAAGTACTGATTTCAGGCCAAGATGCTGAATCTGATGCCTGCAAAAGAATCGTTAACGGGGAGCAAACCATGACCGTGTATAAATACACAGAATCACTGGCCAGTGCTACCACGAACATTGCGCTCTCATTGGCAAAAAATGGTGATCTCCCGTATTCTCAAACCACCATCAACAATGGAAAAATCATGGTTCCTTCCGTACAATTACCCAACATGATTCAAGTAACAAAAGAAAATATGCGCATGACTGTGATCGCAGATGGATACTTAGACGAAAAAGTAGTATTCAACGGGAACTAACCTTTTATACAGTTTTCTTCTTTTCATGCATAGAAAAAGCCTCAAAAATCCATAGACAAGTTCATGGATTTTTGAGGCTTTTTTGTGACATTTCATTCAGTACGATTACATTTCTGCAAAGAAATCGTTGCCTTTATCATCCACAATAATGAATGCCGGGAAATTAACGACTTCGATTTTCCTAACAGCTTCCATGCCCAATTCTTCAAAATCCACCACTTCCACCGATTTGATACTTTCCTTGGCCAAGATAGCCGCAGGGCCACCAATAGAGCCAAGATAGAAACCTTTGTGTTTTTTACAGGCATCCGTCACCTGTTGCGATCTATTGCCCTTTGCCAACATGACCATGGACCCACCAAGGCTTTGGAAGGCATCGACATAGGGATCCATTCTTCCGGCTGTTGTTGGGCCAAAACTACCCGATGGCATTCCCTCAGGGGTTTTTGCAGGACCAGCATAATAGACCGGATGGTTTTTAAAATATTCGGGCATTGGCTTGCCCTCATCAATCATCTGTTGAATTTTGGCATGGGCGATATCCCGCGCTACAATCAATGTTCCCCTCAGGCTCAATCGCGTCTTGATGGGGTATTTAGATAATTCTTTTCGAATATCATCCATCGGCTGGTTGAGGTCGATCTCTACCGGCTTTTGCAAATGTGGTTCTACCTTTGGCAGAAAACGTGCAGGATTGCGCTCCAATTGCTCCAGAAAAATACCGTCTTCCGTGATCTTACCTTTAATATTTCTATCGGCACTACAGCTCACACCAAGCCCCACAGGGCAAGATGCTGCATGCCTAGGCAAGCGAATCACCCGAACATCGTGGGTCAGGTATTTCCCGCCAAATTGCGCCCCAACCCTACTCTGTTGACAAATAAGCTGTACTTTCTTCTCCCATTCCAAATCTCGAAATACCTGTCCCCATTCATTTCCTTCCGTTGGCAAGCCATCTAGATTCCCCGTAGAAGCCTCCTTGACGGTTTTCAAGGTTGCTTCTGCTGAGGTCCCTCCGATCACCAGTGCCAGATGGTACGGCGGACATGCGGCAGTACCCAAATCCTTGATCTTGTCTTGGACAAATTTAGTCAGGTTTTCTTCGTTGAGCAGAGCTTTTGTCTGCTGGTACAAGAATGTTTTATTGGCAGATCCGCCACCTTTGGCAAGGAAAAGAAATTCATACGTGTTACCAGGCTTGGAATAAATGTCGATTTGTGCGGGTAAATTAGTGCCAGTATTTTTTTCTTCCGTCATGGAAAAAGGAACCACTTGCGAGTAGCGCAGATTCCTTGATTTATATGTCTCATAAATGCCTCTAGAAAGATACTCTGCGTCTTCCACGCCTGTCCAAACCTGCTCGCCCTTTTTTCCCATCACGATAGCCGTACCCGTATCCTGACACGTCGGGAGTTGGCCTTCCGAACTTACCACCTGATTTTTAATAAGTGTATGAGCCACGTAGCGATCATTGTCGGTAGCTTCTGGATCATCCAGAATTTTAGATAATTTTTCCAGATGGGCCGGTCTGAGATAAAATCCTACATCGGCCATAGCTTCCTTCGCCAGCAATTCCAGTCCCTCAGGGGCAATTTTTAGGATTTTCTTCCCATCTATTTCCAAAGTAGAAACAAAATCGCCGCTAAGTTTGCGGTAGGTAGTTTTATCTTCGCTAAGCGGAAATGGTTTTTGATATTTGAAATCTGCCATGTTTTATCAATTGAAATTTTAATCTGATGATGCTAATTTTCTTGCTAGCAAATATACACATGATCACATGGACAAAATATGACTATCGGCAGTTTTCAAAAAAACAATTGAAAATATTTCTACACGATACGGACATTTCGTATCTTAATTTCCATTTTAAACCCTTAAAAACAAACCGCCATGACTACTACCCTATTGTTTATCCTTTCGTTGATCACCCTCCAGCCAAGTGTGGATATTTCCAAAAACCTACACGGGGCGTGGAAGTCCGATTCAGGGGTTGTTATCTTCTCAGGAAACTATTTCTCATATGCAGATTTTACGAAAACAGAATTTCAATACACCTATGGAGGCACATGGGAAATTGATGGAAATAAGCTGGTTTTGACGTATGAATTCGACACCAAGACACCAGACAGAGTAGGAAGTTCTGAAGGTGTTAATTTGCTAATCAATGGAAAATCCATGGATTTTGATGGCAATAAGTTCTCCTTGATCGACCATGGCAAGCCGGGAAAACTAAACGGAGCATGGCTGTTTTCCAACAGATATCGGGACGGAAAACTCGGCACACCACGTGATGTCTCCAGCCCAAGAAAGACGCTTAAAATCCTTTCAGGAACTAGATTTCAGTGGGTAGCCTACAACAAAGATACAAAGCAATTTATGGGAACAGGTGGCGGCACCTACACCACTAAAAATGGCAAATACACAGAAAATATCGACTTTTTCTCTAAAGACAATTCCCGTGTCGGTGCATCTTTAGAATTTGATTTTTCTATCGAGGGTAACGACTGGAACCACAAAGGCCTGAGCAGTAAAGGCGACCCCATTCATGAAATTTGGAGCTTGCAGGAGTGAGGTTGGTTTTGATTGGGTAAAGACACAAGAATGCTAGCTTAATTTTAAAGAATCGCTTGTTATATTTCTATTGTGCTAAAAAGACAGCCACAAAACAATTAATTGAAGAACAGAACTAAAGATTAAAACCATAAATCCGATTCTAATGTATAGATTCCTTTTTCTGTCAAGCCTTCGGACTTCTTCCATCTCATGAGCAAAGTAGTCATATCCTTGGCTATTAACTTTTGGAGAACAGAGAAACATAATTGACGACCCAATGATGGTCAGTAGTATGCATATAGAACTAATCGACTGAAAGATGGTCATTTTGGTTAAAACTAAGTTTTTCAATAATCTTATTGTAGATGCTAAATTAAGCCAACTAATCTGTTATAGTCTGCCTTTGTCCTAGAAAAATCACAAAAATCCTCACATTTAAGGCTGGTAAGATCAAAGCGGTACTTGTATCGAACTATTCAAAAAGCCTTCAAAATCCATGGATTTTGAAGGCTTTATTGGCCTAGCACCTAATCAGGCTAAAGCTTTTTCGACTACTTTAAAAGTCTTTTCATAGGAATTTTTCAAAATGGTTTTAGGGTCCATGGTTTCCCAATAGGTTTTGTTGAACAACTCAACCGAAAATCCACCGCTAAAGCCAGCATCAACCAGTTTGGGAATGACCATGTCAAAATCGCAAATTCCATCTCCTGGAAATACCCGGTGAGAATCATTAAGCTTTTCCCGAGCGGGATTTGCAGGATAATCATTGATATGGATAACGGGTAGCTTTTTTCCGTTCAGGCAATCCACGGTGTCCCAATCGTTGCCTCCACGGTACACATGATAAAAATCGAGCAACATGGTTGCATTGGGATGGCTAGAGGCGATGGCGATGTGCGCACAATCAGCTACTTTGCTCAATGCACCTGCGCCCCAAAGTTCAATAATTGGAGTCACGCCGGTTTCATCCCCTAATTCTAAAATGGCATTATATCTATCTGCATATTCATCAAACCTATTTGGATCAAGCTTGTCAAGCCCCTGTACCGGAGCAGCAATATACTTACCACCGATGCTAGCCGTAATGTCCATGTCTTCCCTCAATTGATTCATAGCCACTTTCCTTTCTTCAGGGTCATCGCTGCACCATTTGGAAAATCCTATGATGTTTTCCAAAACTAATCCACGTGCTTGCAGCTTTTGCTTTAAGTGCTCGGCACTGCCACCTTTGTCGATATATGCCTTGATATCCCGCATCCACAATTCAATACCATCAAATCCGGCATCTGCCACCATGTCGATTTGCACATCAACAGCCAGTTTATAATGCATTAGCGTGGATGTGTTCAGGCTGATCCTGACGGGAAGTTTCTTCTTGGGTTTTGCAGGTTTTAGTGCCAACGCAGATTTCTTATTGGTTGTAAATGCAAAGCCTCCCATGGCTGCCAGGGAAACTTTTAGGCTGTTGCCAATCGCTTTTCTTCTGGAGATTTTATTCGTCATTGTCTTATGGTTTATTCAGGTAATTTAGGTTTGAAATTAAATACACGGGCTTTTGGTCTGTCCTTTTTCAATTCCGAAGAATTACAAACCTTATTTGATGTTGAGCAACGATTAAAGGTAGCATTATCTTAATTTTGATTAAAATAGACTGAGGAGAAATAAATTAAGAGAATAATAAGTAAGGCAATTCCCAAAGGTAATAGACAACCTTTAAAGATATTATATTTGGATATTGATCTGTTGAAATTCTTTGATGTACTTCTATACTTATAGTCGGTAAACATTTTTATCCTTTCTTTATTTACTCATATACCAGAGTAACTGTCTGGAGCAAAAGTATACAGCCAAAGGAAATGCACCAAAAATCCGTGGAAATTAAATTGGGGGTTTGATATTACGCAAATCGAATTGAGGGAATCAATCCAATATACAACCGTCGCCGCGAGGCACGATGCGATCTCTATCAACTTGCAATGATTCACAGATAGCAAGAGATTGCTTCACCCTGAAAAGAGGGTTCACAAAGACGACAATTTGAGAGCTTATGTTCTTTGTTTTATATTTTGTTAACACTTGGTAAGAGAGTTGCTTTATGCCAATCATTTCAAACAAGCCAAAAAAAGTCTTCAAAATCCATGAGATAGCTGAAATGATCACTTTTGTAGATTCAGAAAATCACCTGATAGCTAAAACTACAATCAAAATTTATACTATTCGCAAAGTTTTGTAACTTACCTACATAGACTACAAATAGAAATTGTGGTAAAATCAAATGACAATCCCATTAATCAGGCTTTTCTGCAAAGGCTGAGAGAAACTGTCTTTGAAAACCTCGAAGACGAACAGTTCGGCGTCGAAGACTTATCCAAAAAAGTGGGCATTAGCCGTTCTCAATTGCATCGTAAATTAAAGAAGCTCCAGAGTAAATCCATTAGCCAGTTTATTCGTGAAGTACGATTGCAAGAAGCCATGAAATTGATTCAACAGGACGTTGCAACTGCCTCAGAAATTGCATATCGAGTAGGATTCAGCAGCCCTTCCTATTTTTTTAAGTGCTTTCAGAAGTTTTATGGGTACTCGCCAGGAGAAGTGGCGAAACTGCATGCATCTGAACAAACAAGCCACGAAAACTTTAACACAATAAGGATTGGCACAACGAATAATAATCACAATCCTAAAAACGTTTCCAAACCACTTGTGTTGACAGCTATTTCCTTGATGATTTTGATCCTGGCAATTTTTAGCTATTTCTACTTTAGCAACAATTTAAAGAATTCAAGCATTGAAAAATCTATTGCAGTATTACCATTTAAAAGCTTAAGCAATGATGAAGAAAATCAACATTTTGTTGATGGATTGGTAGATGACCTACTTGGCAGACTATCATTGATTGAAGAATTTAAAGTAACATCCAGGACTTCATCTGAAACCTTTGGGGGGCAGGAACAAAAAAAGATCACGGAAATAGCAAAGGAACTTGAGGTTTCCTATATCGTCGAAGGGAGTGTACAAAAGCAAAACGCGCAAGTACGAATTATTGTGCAACTAATAGATGCCAAAAATGATGACCACGTTTGGGTGAAAACATTCGACCGTGACCTCCTGGATATCTATGAGGTGCAAAGTGAAATAGCAATGCTAATTGCTTCCGGACTAAAATTGGCATTATCTGAACAGCAGATAAAATACCTCCAGAAAAATCAGACCGAAAATATCAAGGCGATGGAATTGTACCAACTTGGCAGGTACCATTGGAGTCGGAGAACTGAAGATTGGCAGACTAAAGCTTTGAGCTATTTTCAACAAGCCATTAAGGAGGATTCGGAATATGCCCTGGCCTACGCCGGCATAGCAGAAATTTATCATATAGGCAATTTTCTAAGTGATTCGACAGATGTAGATATCCGAAAGACTGCAATTGAATATGCTAATCGAGCCCTGGAAATTAACCCTGAGCAGGTTGAAGCCTACACTATACTAGCGTCCATACATTCTTTTAATGATTGCGACTGGATTTTAGCAGAAAAGGAATTCAAATATGGCATGAGTTTAAGTAGCAATCATTCTACCCTATACCATAGATACTCAGAGCATTTGATGAATACGGGCAGATTTGAAGAAAGCCGTGCAGCAATAGACAAGGCTGTGGCATTAGATCCACTCTCATTTATAGTTCGGACGGTAAGCGCAGAAAACTACTATGACAATGGTTTTTTTGATGAAGCACTCGAAGAAATAAAAATCTGTCAAGACTTGATTTCAGGTCAGTTTCATTGGAGAATCAATGACCTGCTTTTTGCCACCTACTATCACCTAGGTAAATATGATCTATTGCTCGAAGAATATAAAAACCTCAAGAAAAATGGACTTGATGAGAAACTTGATGATATAGAAATAGATAGTTTATTCCAAGCCAATGCAGCTGAAGGGCTCATTAGGAGATATGCCGAAATTACAGGTGATCCATTTCATAAATCTGTACTACACGGACTTATTGGCGATAAGGAAAATTGCATACAGTGGCTTATGAAGTCTCAAAAAGTGAACCCTACTTGTGCATTTCACTCCTGGTATGAGTTTAAAATAATTCATGATGATCCCAGGTACATTGCATTATTGAGCAAGGTAGGCCTGCCCTGGCAACCCGAAGGCACTCCATAACCCATACTTACTAATCTTATGCAACATAAGTGCACAATACAACATCTGTAAGTAAAAAATTACACTTTTTTGCAACATGGGTGCTATATTCTAGCTAATCATTATCAGTACCTTGGGTGAAGTTTATCATTCGTAAAACATAATTTCCTTTCTGAGCTAAATTCATATTTCCGAAAAATAATTTGTGCTAAAAACACTAATCATGAAACTAATTGCCAATATTTCCCTTATTCTAATTCTTTGTATTACAGGAGCAAATGTTCAAGCTCAACTTTCACTGGTTAAAGACATATTCCCTGGAAGTTCCAGTAGCTCCCCGGACGACATGGTAGAAATCGATGGCATAATTTATTTTGCGGCTAAAGACGAACTACACGGTCATGAGCTGTGGAAAACAGATGGTACTGAAAGCAACACAGTGCTGGTAAAGGATATCAATCCCGGATCAAGCGGAAGTTATCCTTCTGAACTCACAGCTGTCAATGGTTTCCTGTTTTTTGTTGCTTATGGCGCAGGTGGAGCTGAAATATGGAAAAGTGATGGGACCGATGCAGGAACTCAACAAGTAAAGGATATATATCCTGCGACAGAGAGCCCATATGGACCTCCTGATGAGTTGACAAATGTAGATGGAATCTTATTTTTTAGAGCAGATGATGATGTAAATGGACGTGAATTATGGAGCAGCGATGGCACTGAAGCGGGCACCAACATGGTTTTTAATTTAGCAAATCCTATTGAGGATCCTTTTGAGAACTTTGCGCTTCACCCAAGAAATTTGATCAATATCAACGGCACTTTATTCTTTACAGGCCAAGGCTATCAATACGGTAGAGAATTATGGAAGAGTGATGGAACTGAAAATGGCACATTGCAAGTTAAAGATATAGCTCCTTCTATTGGAATCAGTAGTAACC
>JAUHYU010000116.1 GCA_030426345.1 Bacteroidia bacterium | reverse complement strand
ATGAGAGAGTGGAATCGGTCTGTCGCTCTGGGCACAAATTTGATGACAACATGTCCGGAGATAAAAAAAGCAGAACGTGGCTGCAATTTGCAATACAAATGGGAACAAAGGATATCGTTGAATTGATGCTTTTTCGGATCATAAGGCTCCTTGATGGTTCGCCCTCCTCCTTTTACTTCTACATAATAAGGAGCTTCCATTCCCAAGGTTGGCCCCAAAGCAAGGAATCCATTTACCTGAACACCCTGCTGCGCCGCCTTTTTGAAAAAAGTATATTCCCGGATATATGACATCCTAATGCTGTACAAATAATTCTGTTTACCCCAAATAAAGGTATTGCCCGTTTCGCGGGCGTAGTATTTTATCTCTTGAGGATGCTTAATATTAACTATCTCCAACATACCCCCATGAAATACATTGTCTTTTAGTTCGCGTGTATGCTTGATCATTCCCCCTCCTATCAGCCCACTGTTCGTGGCCTTGGTAATGCCCCAGATAGTTTCCTGGCTATATTCATAGTCGCCCGTATATTGTGCATACGACATTGATATGCTACCGATGAAAAGCAAAACTAAACTTATAAATGTAAATACCTTCTTCATAGAAAAAACGTCACAGGTATAACGACATATTACAAATTTAGTTTATTGGAGATAATTCCAAAATAAATACCCCTCTATTAATTAATACATGATAAGGTTCCTGCTCAGGCGGAATTTAAAGTTGATCAATCTGAGCTTCCATGGATTTTGGGGATATTCCGAGATGAGAACTATCAGAAATGCACTGTCCTTTATGGATAATAAGCATTTGCGGAGATTGATGATGCACTCCGAACGTATTGGCAATTTCGTTGGAAATATTGCGGTGGCGGATCACATCCACCATATAAGGGATAGCATTTTCTGGCACGGAACGAATCCTATTGAGCGCCATGGAACTGATGGAACAACGGTTGCTGTGTTTAAAAATAACAATGGGCGATTCAAATGATTTTTGAATTACCTCCTGCAGCATTTCCAGTGATTCTATATTATTCCATTCCATAATTTAATTCCAGATTTTATATTCTCTACTATCGTATTTTGGCTTCTGGGGTTTCACCCCTGATTTTTCCAGTTTGTCTTCCTTATCAAATAATTGTAGCCAAAGCCTGGAGATGAGGCTGATTTTTGGCCCACCCTGATAGTTTTGAACTCTCGCCGAAGCAATTTGTTCTTCTATGTCTTTGGCAAGTCTGGTTTTGACCCTGAAGTCCCCAATAATCCGCTGGTTTCTGTCTGACAAATCTCGATAGTATTTGTCGCTGGCATTTCGATTTTTAATCTTTACGTTACCGGAAAAATTATGCGCCGACCGCGACATGTGCTCAAATTGCCTCTCTTTCAGATCATAACCTGTCAATTTAATATTCCCTTGATATGCGGCAATTTCAGCACTGCTTTTTGGAGTGCGAGTTATGGGTTTTCCATGGTTTTTGGCGATCAACTCCCCCTGATAATCAGCATAATTCAACGATTTACCTTGCAGGGCTTGTTGTCGTTGTTTAGGAGAAAGCGCACGCATTTTACCTGAATAGTTACCGGTTATTTTAGAATCCTTCAACATAAATCTGTCTTGTTGCTTTTTAGATAGCACTGCCACATTTCCTTCATAGGTAGAACTATTTAAGGACTTCCCTCCAAGTGCTTGTTTTCTTTGTTTCGGGGAAAGTGCACGCATATTTCCGGAGTAGCTACCAGTTGAACTCTTTTGCATATATCTGTTTTCTTGTCTTTTTGACATGGCAAGGATTTTACCTTCATCTGTAGTAGCATTCAAGGACTTCCCTCCAAGTGCTTGCTTTCTCTGTTTAGGTGAAAGCCCACGGATATTCCCGGAGTAGCTACCAGTTGAACTCTTTTGCATATATCTGTTTTCTTGTCTTTTTGACATAGCAAGGATTTTACCTTCATAAGTAGAGGCGTTCAATGACTTTCCTCCTAGTGCTTGCTTTCTCTGCTTAGGTGAAAGCCCACGGATATTCCCGGAGTAGCTGCCAGTTGAACTCTTTTGCATATATCTGTTTTCTTGTCTTTTTGACATAGCAAGGATTTTACCTTCATCTGTAGTAGCATTCAAGGACTTTCCTCCTAATGCTTGTTTTCTTTGCTTAGGTGAAAGTCCACGGATATTCCCGGAGTAGCTACCAGTTGAACTCTTTTGCATATATCTGTTTTCTTGCCTTTTTGACATAGCAAGGATTTTACCTTCATAAGTAGAGGCGTTCAATGACTTTCCTCCTAGTGCTTGCTTTCTTTGATTGGGAGAAAGTGCATGCATGTCTCCGCTGTATTGCGACTGTTGCTTAGATTGGTATTTTTTCCATTGCTTTGAGCCTCGCTTGTCATTGGCGGGCAAATTGCCACGCCAGCTTGAAGCATATTGAGGCCCAGGAGATTTGGATCGTCCTCTTATTGATCCCGAGTTATTTTGAGCTGTCTTCGACATGTAAGCCTCCCTTTTTCGTTTATAATTTCTGGAAGGGATGACAATAGAACCGTTGAAGTTAGCTGCTGTCGCGGAATTTGAATTCCTTCTCTGCACAGCAGATTTTACACTTCCCGACTTCAGGTTTCCGGTAGATTTTTGCTGTGTCTTAGAGTCGAATTTATACATCTGCTTTTTGTAGTTCAACCCTTTGATGCTAATATTGCCTTGGTAAGATTGTGTAAGTGCCGAGTTGGCATTAGCCCGGCTTTTTTGCTTGTTAATCCTCTTGGCCATTGTCTTGCCCGGATTTTTTTCGACCCTAGATTTTATTTCATTGAAATCCTTTTTCGTGGCTTCTGGTTGTAAAAATACATTTCCGGTATGCTTTTGAATTTGGTTACTTGCCCTTTTAAAATTGTTTTTCGGAGGTTTCATTTTCATGTTGCCCTGATTCGACATCATGGATTTTGAGGCATATTTGTAGTTGAGTTTGGACTTTTGGGCTAGCATGGGTTCGCTACCAAAACTCCTTTGTCTTTGATTTGAACTTGACCTCAATTGCGACCTTCTCGATTTGGCCGTTTTAAGACTCTTTCTGGAAGGATTCTTTTCGACACGTTCCTTGATGGCCGTGAAATCTTTAGGCTTAGGGTCGATCGATATATTTCCCGGATATTGCGATTGTTTTGACTTGCGCTTAAAATAAGATTTTTGCAGTCTGTTCTTTTTTCTTTTTCCCTTCTTTTTGACGGTTTTTTTCTTTCCAGTCTGCTCCGTTTTTTTCTTACTGGTCAGAATCGATTGCGCCTGCGCATCCACACCAATGCTGGTGCATATTATAACACAAATAAACAAAAGGATGTGACTGTATGTTCTCAACTTATTTCACCTGTTAAGTCCGCAAACCATCCAAAATCCATGGAAACTGATTTTGCTGACCATTTAACTTTCAAAGATATCATTTCCATATTTCTATATAATGATTACGCATATTTTAGCTGCCAATTGTAATATATAAAGTAAAATAGTATTCTTTTAGTTCATAATCATGCGTCAAAATCCATGGAATTGGAACAAATTATTCATGAGTGATTGGCTTTTCGGGTTAGGTCATATATGGTAAAGTTGTACTTTTGGGCTTTCAAAATATATTTATGATCGAATATCAGGAAAACAAATTATCCAATGGCATGACGTTGATTACGCATGTGGACAAAAGCACCCCGCTCGTGGTGGTGAATATTTTGTACAAAGTTGGTTCTAAAAATGAGCACCCGGACATGACGGGTTTTGCACATTTGTTTGAGCATTTGATGTTTGGCGGTTCCAAGCACATTCCTGATTATGATAAATGCCTGCAAAAAACCGGAGCAGAAAACAATGCATTTACAAATTCCGACATCACAAATTATTATATCATTTTATCTGCAGAAAACATCGAAACCGCACTTTGGGCCGAGTCGGATCGCATGCAATTCCTCTTGCTTGATCAAAAAAGTCTGGACACGCAAAAAAATGTGGTGATCGAAGAATTCAAACAGCGCTACCTGAATGTGCCTTATGGAGATGTCTGGCTGAACCTGCAACCACTTGCCTATAAGCATCATCCCTACCAATGGCCTACTATTGGAAAAGATATAAGCCATATCGAAGAAGCCACATTGGAAAATGTGCGCCAATTCCATGAAATGTATTATACTCCCGACAATGCAGTATTAACCATTTCTGGAAATATATCGCCGAACAAGGCACTTGAACTTGCGGAAAAATGGTTTGGGGATATCCCTCCTTATACCGGAGTGCGACCTTCGATAGTCCAAGAACCACATCAAAAGGCCTTAAAATCCATGGAAATGGAAGCCAATGTACCTCTCAATGCTATTTATAGAGCTTACCACATGCCTGGGCGCACAGACAAAAATCATATTCCGTCAGATTTGCTTAGTGACTTGCTGGGAAGGGGGAAATCCTCCCGATTGCATCAGTCTTTGGTAAAAGACAAAAGGATTTTTAATAGCATTGGCTCATACATTACCGGCACGGCAGATCCGGGCTTGTTGGTTATTTCGGGAATGGTCAATCCAGATATTGACCTCAAGGATGCAGAAAAATATATTGACGACGAAATAGCAGAATTAAAAAACAATCCGAGCAATGACGAAATAGAAAAGGTGAAGAATCAAGCCATTTCCTCTGTATTATTTAGTGAGACAGAATTGCTCAATAGATCGGTAAATCTATCCGTAGCCCATGCCTTGGGAAATACCAATCTGGTAAATGAAGAGATTGAATCCATCCAGAAAACGAGCAAAGACGATGTGCTATCCATGGCCAACGATCTATTGATTCCTGCCAACTGTAATACGCTTTATTATAAATCTAAAAATTAATCTAATTAGATTTTGAATTTAAAACCTCACACTTTACTAATCGAATCGCAATATTTGCCATGTATTCAATACATGGTTTATTTGTGTTCGTTTAAAAAAGTGGTCATTCCCAAAGACGATTTTTATATAAAGCAAACCTACCGCAATAGGTGTAGGATCAACGGCGCAAACAACATTGAAAATCTCATTATCCCAATAAAAAAAACATCAGGAACCAAACCCCTTACATGTCAAGTAGAGATCGACTACGAACAAAAGTGGCTAAAAAACCATGCCCGAGCCATACAATCCGCCTATGGGAAAGCTCCTTTTTTTGAATATTATGGAGATGAAATACTTGATATTTTTTATAAAAAACCCTCAAATCTCCATGACCTCAATCGGAAATTGCTGACAAAATGTCTTGAAATTTTAGAGATTGATCTGAAAATAGAATATTCTGGCACTATAGATGAAATGCAAAAAAAAGAGGTTTACAATGCGATAAACCATATTAACCCAAAAACCGTTATACAACAGGATTCCCTTTTTAGATCAGCAAATTATTTTCAAGTGTTTGGCAGTAACTTTGCAGACAACCTTAGCATTATTGATCTCATTTTTTGTGAAGGACCGCAGGCAAGACAATTGATAGGAAAATCCTGTGTAATGGATTAGACAAATTTGATTAATAACTGTTTAATTATTACGTTCGTTAAATATAGGATTATAGGAACTGAATATTTTATTCAAATACCTGTATCTTTAAATATATTACTATAGAAATATGGAAGCTAAATTTTCAAATAGAGTAAAAGAAGTCATCTCCTTGAGCAGAGAAGAGGCGTTGAGGTTGGGGCATGACTACATAGGCACAGAGCATCTGCTATTGGGCATGATCCGCGAGGGGGAAGGAGTAGCTATTAGCTTGCTCAAAAAGTTGGGAGTTTCGCTAGACGAACTCAGACTTTCTGTAGAGCAGGCAACAAAGGGAACGGCTATCAGCAATGTAAAGAACTTAGCCAATATTCCACTGACTCGTCAGTCAGAAAAAGTATTGAAAATCACTTATTTAGAAGCAAAAATATTCAAAAGTCAATTGATTGGCACAGAGCATTTACTGCTGTCTATTTTGAGGGATGAAGACAATATTGCCACGCAGATATTAGAGAAGTTTGATATCAATTATGAAGTGGTAAAAGAACTGTTGGAATACCAAACCGAAAATCCGATTTCATCATCGGACACAGATGAGGGGGACGACGATTCTTCGAGAATTTTTGGAAGTTCTTCTTCCGGAAGCGGCCGCGAGAGCACTTCGAAGACCACAGAAAAATCCAAAACACCTGTGTTGGATAATTTCGGCCGAGACTTGACTAAAATGGCCGAGGACAACAAACTTGATCCAATTGTAGGGCGTGATGACGAGATCGAACGGGTAGGTCAAATATTGAGTAGAAGAAAGAAAAACAACCCGATATTGATTGGTGAACCCGGGGTCGGTAAAACCGCCATCGCTGAAGGTTTGGCATTGAGAATTATTCAAAAGAAAGTTTCCCGGGTGCTTTTTGGCAAACGTGTGGTCACTTTGGATTTGGCAAGTTTGGTAGCAGGTACAAAATACCGTGGGCAGTTTGAAGAACGAATGAAAGCTGTAATGAATGAATTGGAAAAATCGCCAGAGGTTATTCTGTTCATTGATGAATTGCATACGATTGTTGGAGCCGGTGGAGCAAGTGGTAGCCTCGATGCTTCCAATATGTTTAAGCCTGCATTGTCGCGTGGTGAAATTCAATGCATAGGAGCGACCACTTTGGATGAATACCGACAATATATTGAAAAAGACGGCGCATTGGCACGTAGATTTCAAATTGTGATGGTGGATGCAACCACTCCTGAAGAAACCGTTGATATTCTGAATAACATCAAAGAAAAGTATGAGGATCACCACCATGTGAATTATACTCAGAAAGCAATCGAAGGGTGCGTTAAACTATCGGACAGATATATTTCTGACAGGTTTTTACCAGACAAGGCCATAGATGTATTGGACGAAGCAGGTGCGCGTGTACATATCAATAATATCCATGTGCCAGAAGATATCGAAAATCTTGAGGAGCAAATAGAAGACATCAAAAAGGAAAAAAACCGTGTTGTCAAGAGCCAAAAATATGAAGAAGCGGCTCAGTTGAGGGATAAGGAGAAAAAGCTCATAGAACAATTGGATGTTGCAAAATCCAAATGGGAAGATGAGACGAAAACTAAACGGTATACAGTAAACGAAGACAATGTTGCCGAAGTAGTGGCTATGATGACTGGTGTGCCTACGAGACGCGTGGCCCAGAATGAAAGTGATAAGCTTTTGGGCATGAATGATGAGCTCAGCACTAAAGTGGTAGGGCAGGATGAAGCTATTGAAAAGCTGGTAAAAGCCATTCGCAGGACGAGAGTTGGGCTGAAAGATCCTAAAAAGCCTATCGGTTCGTTTATATTCCTTGGCCCAACAGGAGTTGGAAAGACAGAGTTGGCAAAAGTACTTGCTACTTATTTATTTGATAAGGAAGACGCTCTTATCAGAATAGATATGAGTGAATACATGGAGAAATTCTCCGTATCCCGACTAGTGGGAGCTCCTCCCGGCTACGTTGGTTATGAAGAAGGGGGACAGCTTACAGAAAAAGTAAGAAGAAAGCCATATAGTGTGGTGTTGTTAGATGAAATTGAAAAAGCACACCCTGACGTCTTCAATCTTTTGTTACAAGTGCTGGATGACGGCATACTTACAGATGGACTGGGCAGAAGGGTAGATTTTAGAAACACCATTCTAATCATGACCTCCAATATTGGAGTTCGTGACTTAAAGGATTTTGGTTCAGGAATAGGGTTTTCTACACAATCAAAAGAAGCCAATTCTAATGATATTATGAAATCCACGATTCAGAATGCGCTGAAAAAGGTATTTAGCCCAGAATTTCTGAACAGGTTGGACGATTTGATTATTTTCAATTCTTTGGAACGCGAGCATATCCACAAGATTATTGATATCACATTGAAAAAACTATTTTCACGGATTGATACGCTTGGTTATTCGATTAACCTATCTGAAAAGGCCAAGGATTTCATTGCCGAAAAAGGATTTGATCCACAGTATGGAGCCAGACCTCTGAACAGGGCTATTCAGAAATACCTGGAAGACTTAGTTGCTGAAGAAATTCTCAAAGGAGGGTTGAATGAGGGTGACGTGCTCATGGCAGATCATGATGAAAAAGGCGATAGTCTGAAAATTCAGGTCAAGAAAAAGGCGAAAAAGAAAGAAGAAAAAAAGGATGAATAACCATTAAAACAAAAAAGGAGATCGATTGATCTCCTTTTTTGTTTGTATATATTTTTATAGCGCTTTCTTTACTTCCACAGAAAATGGAAATATATTGGATTCCCCTGGATTGATAAACCAATTTTCCAATCTGTAATCTCCCTTTTGCAAGTAAAATTTCTCCAGCACTATTTCTTTAGTTTGTGTTTTAGGTGCATCAACTGTACGTTGGTATGGAGCCATTTTGAAAATCATCTTGCCATTCAAGGGTAGATCACTCAAAAATGTGCTCGTTATTTCATAAAATCCATCATTTTCGACATACACATCCCAATAACCATACACATCGTCGTCTCTCCACATAGCTGGAACTCCCTTGGCGTCATTGTGATTTAGTAAGGTGGAAGGCTGATGATCTGAGCCAAGTATGATACGCTGAATAGGATGCTCCCCCTTACTAATGGCTTCCTTGTACCAATTATCAAATTCCATTTTTAATTCTAGTGCCTTGGGTTCATGGTTTTTCACTACATTATTCTGTTCTCCCGGGTCTTTAGCAATATTAAACAGCTCCATGTCGTCAATAGTAGCATCATATGAATTATGCGCGACCAATTTGTAGTCACCTTTTCGAACTGCGATATTTCGGTACGGCTCCGGGAAATTCCGTTGCCAATGAAAAATTAAAGATCTGTCATCAAATCTGGTTGTTGTTATTCCTTCCAACAAGGGGTAAAAACTATTCCCATCTATTTTACTTTTATCCGCTTCTATCCCTGCAAGTTCCAGAACTGTAGGCATAACGTCGATATGAGCCAAGACATCATTAATTACCCGCTTCCCCAATTTCGGATATTGGATTATGCACGGCACTTTTATTCCGCCTTCATAGACATCACTTTTTTCACCTCTCAATCCCGCTCGATATCGTTTCCCTCGAGAGCCATTATCTGTCAAAAATATGACCATGGTATTGTCGGTAAGATGAAGGTTTTCCAGTGTTTCCATCACCCTGCCTACGTTATCATCAATATTGGTAACCATTCCATAAATTCTTCTTGTCACTTCAAAATCAGCATCGGACATCTCACCGGCCATGAAAGGATTCGTTTGATTGGTTTTGTATCTTACCTCTAGATCATCGTACATATCATAGTATTTCTTTGGAACCTGAAGAGGTGTATGAGGGGCATTGAAGGCTAGATATAGAAAAAAGGGTTCGTCTTTATTCTGCTGAATAAACTCTAATGCACCATCCGTATATACATCTGAGCAATATCCTTTGGTTTGAACAGGCACTTCGTTTTTATATAATATCGGATCAAAATAGGAGCTGTCGTTCTTATAAAAATTAAAAATATCTCCTGGCTGACCTACGCCTCCGCCCTTGTGTACCAAAGCTTCATCAAACCCCTGGTCGATAGGCCTGAAAGGGTAATGATCTCCGAGATGCCACTTACCAAAAATTCCTGTTGTATATTTTTTTTCGTGAAGATATTCTGCAACAGTTACTTCATCGTCATCCATGATCGACCCACCGTTGTAGGTATCATAGACACCCGTCTTGATAAAATCCCTTCCAGTCATAAGGCTTGCCCTTGTAGGAGAGCACACAGGAGCAACATAGAAATTATTCAGTTTTGTGCCATTTTGTGCCAGGGCATCAATGTGAGGGGTTTCCACAAAAGGATTGCCCATATAACCAACATCACCAATCCCCTGATCATCGGTCATGATGAGGATAATATTAGGTTGATTATCTGTAGATGTCCTTTTTTTTCGTTGAGCCTGACTAATACTCACAAACACAAAAAGGAATAAAAGAAAAATAATAAAATTTCTCATCAAGCATATATATTTTGAGTGATATGGCGCAATTTTGATTTTTATGTTTGAAAAATTGCTTAAAGCATGACTTCATCTGGGTACGCTATCTCTTTTTCACTTTCCACGGATATAGGCATGCCCGCATGGGTATCGCGTAAATAATCAGACAAAATGGTTGCTAAATCCATGACTTTTTTTGGCTCGGTTACAGATAGATCTACATTTTCGGAAATGTCATTTATAATATTAAACAATTCCACCTTTTGATCATTATGATGATAAATCAACTTCCAATCCCCCAGGCGTACAGCACTGTATGGCGGCTGATCGTAAGTATGTGGATAATGCCAAAACAATGGCCTTTCTCCTGTGTTTGACGCTTCCTCCCCTTTGCAGACGGCAACAAAACTTCTTCCATCAATTTTCTGGATTACCCTACCTTTGTAATCCACGCCTGCCATTTCCAGAAAACTAGGGAAGACATCTTCGATTATAACCTGATAATTCGTGGTGCTGCCGGGAGTGACCGCGCGTGGCCATTTTACCATCATAGGAACTCTTACTCCTCCTTCATAAGGTGTGAGTTTATGTCCGCGCAAAGGAAGGTTTCTTGAGGCTTGCTTTGGCTGGCCGTTATCTGACATAAATACAATTATAGTATTATCACTTATCCCATTTTGCTCTACGTTTTCCACGATGTCGCCTAAAGATTTATCCATCCCTTCGATCATCGATGCATATGCAGCATTGAATTCACTGAGCCCTGCGTCAATATATTTTTTATAGAAACGGTCATCCTTTTCCCAAGGGGCGTGAATCGCATAGTGCGACATATAGAGATAAAAGGGTCTTTTTTCCATGACGGCCTTATCAATTTCCTTGTTTGCTTCGATCGTCAGTGCTTCGGTCAAATAGATGTCCTCTCCATGGTATTTTTCAAGGCCGGGAATATCCCAAATACTGTCCCCATTGCGCCATTTAGCACTGAAGTTGTTCTTGCCATAGTAACTCCCCGGCCCACCGGCGGCATGCCCCCCGATATTTACATCAAAACCAAGGTTAAGTGGATCTTCGCTTGGCGTACCTTCAGCACCAAAATGTGCCTTGCCGACATGGATAGTTCTGTATCCGGCTTCTCGGAGCAATTGTGGTAGCGTAGTGGCCTGAATGGTATGTTCGACGGTATCTGACGGGCTCAAGCCATTCAGATTCCATGCCGGTGGCGTGACGAATTTATTGGTTTTTGGGTCAGGTGATTGATTTTTACGCAATGTCCAGTTGGTCACTTGGTGGCGGGCAGCATTCATTCCAGTCATCAGACTGATCCGGGATGGAGAGCAGACTGCGCAAGCGTAAGCTTGAGTAAACTTCATACCCTCGGAGGCCATGCGCTCCATGTTTGGTGTATAATATGCTTCGTTCAGCTTGGTTTTTTTGGTATAAAATGGAACAGAAGTATCTTGCCAGCCCATATCATCTATGAAAAAGAAAATAATATTTGGTTTTTGCCCTTCTTCATTTTCGCTTCCAGTAGAACCACTTCCGCAACTGCTCAAAATTAAAAAAAGAGTGCAGATGACAAGAAAGGATCTGATTGGCTTGATAAATTCCATCTCAAACATATTTAAAAGTTCTTTTTGCGAATGGCATTCAATTGTTTTGTGAGCTCTGCTACTTTTTCAGGTTGCTGCGCGTAGAGATTGGTTTGCTCTCCTGGATCAGATTTCAGATCGTACAATTGCCCAATTGGTTCCCCTGGCTCTGGTTCAATGATAGCCGGAACTGTAAACCCTCCTGATCCTAATACCTCTATCAACTTCCAATCTCCAGTACGGATAGCAAACTTGGCTTTGGAACTGTGATGAATTACCACGTTGGAATTGTCAGCCTCTGCACCAAATAAAACAGGCAAAATGCTTTCGCTATCCATGCCTTCTCCCTTTGTTGGAGTATCTTTGACTACCTCCGCAACGGTTGAAAACAAGTTGGTCAGTGAGGTGAGCTGACTGCTTTGCGAATTGGCGGCAACTTTTCCGGGCCATTTTACAATAAACGGAATCCTGTGCCCACCATCCCAAGCATCTCCTTTCATACCGCGATAGATATAGGCCGATCTGTGGTTATATTTCTCTATGTAATGTGGTTTCCAAAACGGGCCGTTATCACTGGTAAAAATAATCAACGTGTTATCCGATATTCCGGAATTTTCAACGGCTTTTAAAAATTCACCGACCTTTGCATCGACCATTTGCACGAAATCACCATACTCTCCAGCTCCGGATTTTCCCTTATAATTTTCCTTGGGAACCCATGGCGAATGCGGTGCAGCTAATGGCAAATAAAGGAAAAATGGTTTTTCATCCTTAGCGTGATTTGTTACAAATTGCGTGGCTTTCTGGATAAAAGTGGGAAGCACTTCATAAAAATCAAATCCTTTAGCTATCCTTCCTGCTCGCCAAAAAGCCCCTGTGGCATAGTCCCCGCTGTTCAGGGCATTGCCGGGAGTGTACTCATCGGGGATCGTTTCCAATACGTCATTTTCCAAATAGCAATATGGCTCCATGTCCAATGAAGCAGGTAGAATATATGAATAATCAAATCCATGGGTTTTGGGGCCATTTGCAGGTGGAGTATTAAAGTCTACCCATTCGGTATTCATATCCCTTAAAATTGGCACATCGGCCAAGGCTTGCAACGAATCCTTATATTCGCTTTTCACAGCCCAGTCCAAACCCAAATGCCACTTCCCAACCACTCCCGTGGTATAGCCATGGCGTTTTAACAGCTCAGCGACGGTAGTTTCCTGTTGCTCGATCAATGCTTGCCCATACCCTTGCAATACCCCTTGAGGCAATCTGGTCCTCCAGCAATATCGACCAGTCAAGATACCGTATCTCGTCGGAGTACATACCGAAGATGGGGAATGCGCATCTGTAAACCGCATCCCTTCGCCGGCCAGTCTATCGATATTGGGAGTGGCAACTTTGGATTCTGGGTTATTCGCAGATACATCGCCATACCCCATATCATCTGCAAGGATGTAGATAATATTCGGGAGTTTCTCTTGCTCTTTTGCTACCTCCTTTGGTTTTGGTGTACAAGAAAAATAACAAAGCAACGAAATCAGAATGATGGTTCTCATATGAGTGTTTGTATTTATATTCATAATTATTGGAATAAAATAGACATTTATCCATGAAACTATTCTTCTAGCCTCATGGAGATTCCATGGATTTTAGACCCTTTTACTACTTATTCCGCTTCCAATATACCAAAGCAATCGCTGCTAGCGATATCACAACCCCGAAAAATTCCCTGGTCTCCTCGATATATGGTTTATCGGCTTTCATTGACTGCGCAATATTCTCGGCATTGTGGTTTACCTCCCAATCATAAACCCCCGGGAAATAATGAATTAAACCTACGATGCTTGCCACGGTCATAACGATCGCAAACCATTTGAGAAATTTGCCATTTGCCATAGCCCCCGTAAGAACGGCAATTCCAAGATAATAAGGAATCCAAATCAATGGATCCGGATCATTGTACTGCAACCCGGCAAAAAGGATGAAGACAACTGTGAGAACACCAAATAATATTTTCATAATCGATTTGGGTTTGTTGAACTTACTGCATGAAATGATTTTATTTCATGGAAAAATCATGCTTTTTTTAGTCCCCAATCCATCAGAACATCCAATGGATTGGGGTAATCTCATTTATTTCTTCGGTTCAAAAACTAGCTGCACTAGGCTACAATCATCATTTCCATTATTATCAACCTCCACTATCAGATCATGCATTCCCTGAGTGCCAGCAGTATTGATCTTGAGTGTGCCAATATTTGCCTTAGTGGCCTTATCTACTTTGACAAACTTCAGTTCGCCAGCTCCTAGTTCTTTCCCTTTTCCATCAGAAACCTTAATATTCAGTGTCTCTGTTTTTTCATCCAGCGCAGCTACGACAGTAAATGAATTGATGTCGGTAAGGTCAATATTTTTGTAGGTCAAATTTAAATTACCATCAACATTCACCAGAGAATATCCATCTTCGTTCTCGACTTCTCCATCACCTTCCAATTCACCCTCTCCTGCCTGAACAGTAAGGCTTCGCAGCGTTTTGACATCCATGGATTTTAGAGGGCTTTTTGATTCACCCCCTTTGTCCACATATTCAGATGTCAAAATATAGAATCCATGCGTTTCATCTTTTTTGTGATCTTTGGTCACATAGCTCCCTTTTAGTGGCAGCGATGCTTTTTGCTTATCGCTTACGCTCAAAATATAAGCGACCATCTCCAATACATCTGCTTTTTTCATAGACGGATGCGCGGCCATGACTTGCTCGCCCCAAACACCACCGCCGCCATTGATTATTTTGTCTGCCAAATAATCAGGGGCTTCAGCACTTCCTTTATATTTTTTGGAAACATCCATAAATGATGGCCCTATGGATTTTTCATTGATTTTATGACATGCTATACAGTCACTGCCCTCAATCAGTTGCTGTCCACGCAAGCCTGCTACCGGTCCTTGATGACCTTTTATCTCAGCCATATCAAATGGCTGAGACATGTAATCTATGGACAAGTTAACAGCCGATTCATCCATACCACTTCCGAGTGCACCGTCTTCTGCGTCTTTGCCGTGCAATTCATATTGCACCTTGCGACCATCCCAATAGAAAGTATTATTTCCGGCAATTTCGAGATTCAGCTCCGCCATTTCATTACCGGCATTTACAGACATTTCAAAAGAAGATGTCTTTTGAGAAGGATCTTCCACAGTCAACTTCACAGGATACAAACCGGCCTGCTCAAAGGTATGGGTTGGATTGACTTCATTGGAAATATTTCCATCACCAAAATCCCAGTGATAGGTTAGAACGTCATGGTCAAAATCATAAGATTCTGAACTGCTGAATTGAACAGTAAGTGGCAATACCCCA
>JAUHYU010000177.1 GCA_030426345.1 Bacteroidia bacterium | reverse complement strand
CCCTCTCAAATTTTTGGCGATGATCTTCCCTTCTCGATCCAACAATACCGTCGCCGGAATGGCATTGATAGCATACAGTTTTCCTGCCTCGGAAGCCCATCCTTTCAGATCGCTCACATGTGGCCACGTCAATTGATCTTGATGGATGGCATCAATCCATTTTGTGCGACTTTCATCAAATGAAACCCCGATGATCTCAAACCCTTTGCCTTGATAATCCTTATATAGTTTCACCACATTGGGATTTTCCTGACGGCATGGGCCGCACCACGAAGCCCAAAAATCTATCAGCAATACCTTGCCCCTAAAAGACGAAATCGAGATTGGGTTTCCGGTAGTATCACTCAATGCAAAATCCACTGCCTGCTGCCCTACTTCCACTCTTTTGAGTGTCATGACACGATCATTCAAAGTTTGATAATCTTCAGAGGCTTGAATTTCAGGACTCAAACCTGATAAAAGCGAATCCAGTGCCGGGTATTCCATTTCATAAGCTAGGTATCTTTTGATTATAAACGGAGCCACAAAAGAATCTTTCTTTTCATTTACAAATTGACCGATCATCTTGATTTGCTCTTGCCGCATTTGCTCGTATTGATTTGCCAAATCCTGCATTTTCCCATGATCTTGTTCTCGGGAAGCCAATTGGTATTCCTCATTCAATTTTTTGGATTGCTCATCCATTGACTTCATAAAATCCATAAACGCCAATAAATCATCGTGCGTTTTTGAACCTGTCACCTCTGCCTTGTCCAAACTATCGACACTTACTTTTATGGAAATATCACTGTTTTCGCCAAAGATGTTGATGATCTTTCTTGTATTTCCAATATTCAGATATACCATCTCAGGAGAATCCAGCTTACCGGAAAAATCAACTTCAGAAGATTCGATGGCTGCGGAATCTATGGTTTCCAAGGCATTTTCACGCACCAACTGTAAATAAACAAGGGTGGAATCTTCCACTCCCGATATCTCGGCATGAATGGTAAATCCATCAGAATTTCCCTTTTTAGCCGCGTCACAGGCAAAAAACAAAACTGCCAGACAGGCAGCAATAAATATTTTATTCATCATATCCTTATTCTATTCTTATATAAACCGACTGCAAAGGTACTGCTTATAAATGAAATTCTATTTCAACATCATTTGATTTCCACTAAAACCATGAATTTAGAGCACATTTAGACATATTTTTAGCCTCAATATTTTTTTTACAGACTCGTCAATCTGTCCTTTAAATTCAGCATTCTCCTGATACTTTTGAAGAGCTGCTTCCTGTATTTTAAATTCATTTGGTTCCATCAAGATCATGTCACAACCGGCTTCCATTGCTTTCAACGATGCGTTTTCAATTTGTTTCAACGCACCCATATTCATAGCATCCGTTACCACAATCCCTTCAAAACCCATCTCCCTTTTCAACAAATCAGTTATAATCGCTCTAGAGCAACTCGCCGGCAATCCGCCAGTACCATACTTTTCATTATTTATAACGGCAATATGCCCAATCATAATGCTCAAGACTCCATTTTTAATCAAAGGAATATAGTTGGATACTTCCTTCATTTCTCCGTCAATAGTCACCAATTGATGGTGCGAATCACCACTAACAAGCCCATGACCAGGAAAATGCTTGGCTGTAGCCATTATCCCATTTTGCTGAGTAGTTTCAATAAAAGCAGAAGCCAGTTCCACCACCCTCGCACTATCACTCCCAAATGAACGATGTGTGATTGCCTCATTGTTTGGACTCATATCCACCACAGGAGCAAAATTTTGCTTGACCCCCATAGAAAGCAGATCGTGGGAAATAATCTCAGTCACAGAATCACATATGGCAGTTGTCTGCAACTCTGCCGTCTTGGGCACGATCTGAGTTCCCGGTATTTTGCGATTAATCAAGCTTGGTTCAGCATCAGCACTGTACAACAATGGCAGTACGCCTTGTTGATTTGCCAAACTATCAAACCGATGCGCTAAACCAACAATATCTTGCTTTTTTCCGCCAAGCATTAACACCCCTCCAATAGCCTTCTTTTTGATAAGGTTATCGATAGTTTTTGCAGGTTTTCCAATAGTTCCTGCAGCAACGACAAACATCTGCCCGATGCGCTCTTGTGGAGTAAGTTGGCTAAAAATTTCATTTACCTTTTTATCCAACACTGCATTGTTGGAGTAAAAATCTTTTGCTTCATATTTTTCTACCTCTGCCGTATTTTCAACAGGGGCGGAAGAATTGCAACAAAATAAAAACAGCATCATGCCGTAAAAGTGTTTAATAATCATTTTTCTTTCTTTTAGTCATATCCCTCAAGCCGATCCGAGACAGTAAAAAGCATGTATTTTCCATGCTTTTTAGGCTGAAGATCTACCAAACAAATCCACCAGGCTTTCCAGTTTTAACCACCATTGGTCTTTGGGCCGATTGTATTTTACATCCACCATTTTATGCAAATCTTCTAGATTCCTAAAATCTATATGCCCTCCATGCTCGCCTATACTCACGACGTCATGCTGGCCCTTTTTGATACTATCAATTATAAAATCCATGCTTTTGGCTGCGAGTCGTGTAGCCATGGTACGATCATACGGGCTAGGATCTCCTCCCTGTTGCACATGTCCTAGTATGGACTGCCTGACGTCAAATACGTCTCCACCGTCTTCCTCATATAAAGCACTAATAAATGGTGTTGTATAAATTTCATTTTCGTTTTCACTTTTCACGACCAACCCCATTCTCTTGCCGTCAGCAAATGCTTTCTTAAACATGTTTACATCATTCTGAAGCTCCTGAAGCGTCACTCCATCTTCATGTAAATATACGCGCTCTGCTCCTGTCGCCAACCCACTCATTGCTGTAAGGTAACCACAATACCTACCCATAACTTCCACCACAAAAACTCGTTTGTTGGCCGCAGCAGACTCCTTTATTTTATCCACGGCTTCTATGATGGTATT
>JAUHYU010000115.1 GCA_030426345.1 Bacteroidia bacterium | reverse complement strand
TTACAAATTCCTCATTTGACAATGAAGAACTGACCGTGGTGTGGCAAACCATCAACGTAGAACATGAATGTCATTATTGTGTGCCTGCACACACCGCGATAGCAAATAGTATGAAAGTAGATTCTGCCATTACAGATGCTTTGCGAAACAGAACAGCTCTGCCAAATGATAAACTTCAAGCCCTGCACGAAATGACACTTTCGATTGTTCGCAACCGCGGTTATGCCAAAGAAGATGAAATTGAAGCCTTTTATGCCGCAGGGTACAATGAAAGACAATTATTGGAAATCATATTGGGATTGTCTCAAAAAGTGATCAGCAACTATGTTAATCACATCGCAGAAACACCCATGGATAAGTCTTTTGAAAAATACGCTTGGGAAAAAGAGCCAGCGACTGTCTAGCTTTCCATAAATTGAAATTTAAGAAATCAGCTTTTTGACCTCGGTCGGGAAGCTTATTTCTTTTTAATACAAATTAGAATAGCCATGAGATAATGCCATATTTAACAAAAGATTAAATTGCTAACTTTGCCTGACGTTCCATCAATCAATTTTTGTTCTTAAAATCACCCTAAAATCCATCAAAATTTGAAATTCTTTTTACTCAACGGAAATGCCATCAAAATCCATGAATTAATCGATGGAGGATACGAGTTGGAAACTTTCACTGATGACGAACAAAAAACCATAGCCCTGATCAAAGCCTGGCTTTCTGACCAATCAGAATTTTACTTTACTACTTCCGGCTCCACAGGCACTCCAAAAGCCATTGTTCATTCACGTAGTCAATTGAAAAAAAGTGCCAGAAGATCCATAGATACTTTTGGGCTTCAATCAGAGAACTCTTTACTGGCTTGCCTAAATACAGATATGATCGCCGGAGCTATGATGGTGATTCGTGGGCTAGAAGCTGATTGCAACTTGATCATCGAATCGCCCAAAGCTAATCCTTTGACGAATTTGCCATCAGGAACATCTATAGATTTTATGGCTGTGACACCCATTCAGATGGAAAGTATATTACATGAGTCTCCCGAGGCACTGCAACAAATTAAGATGATTCTTATTGGTGGGGCGGGGTTACACCCAGAGCTTGAAGAGCAATTGCAATCGCTGCAAACCAAAATATTTCACAGCTATGCCATGACAGAAACCATAACTCATGTGGCTGTACGACAAGTAAATGGCGCTCAAAAGTCTGATGAATACCTTGCGTTGAAAGGAGTTACTTTTACTGTCAATGATGAATCTTGTCTCGTCATCCGCGATACAGAACTTGGCATCGAGCATTTGGAAACCAATGATATCATCGATCTTATTAATGAAACTACCTTTCGTTGGATCGGACGGCGCGACAATATCATCAATTCGGGTGGAATAAAAATTCAATTGGAATGGACTGAAAGTCAAATCAAAAAAATCCTATCCGAACATCATCTGAATAATTCATTTTGTATATGCGCCATTCCTGATACAAGACTAACCAATAAAATAGTTTTGCTGTATGAAACCAAAACGCTCCTTGAAGTAGGAAAAAGCCTATTAAAATCCATGAAAGAGCAGCTGCCAAAATACCATGCACCAAAAGAAATCATGGCTGCCCCTAAATTATTCCATACAAAATCAGGGAAAATGGACAGGATTAAAATCCAAGATGTTTACCTTCGCGATCTTAAATAAAACCCATCATGGATCCAATAAATTCTTTTGACAAAATTATATTGATGTACAATACAGGGCCGATTCCTCCACCATATTGCCATCGGTATAATATCAACATTGAGAAAAAATCACCTGATGATTACAGCGTGGATTTGAGCCTGGAGTACTTCGACCGAGATGAGATCACTGAAGAAGAAATTTTTGATGAGGGCTTTTCCATGGAAGACGATTGCAAATGGAGCGGTGATCTCCCAAAGCTTTGGGGTCAGAGGTTGGAAGAAAAATTCAAATCAACCAACTGGAAGAAAAAGCCAACATTTGATGGCACTGGACGAGAATTTTTGATGAAAGTTTCACATCACGGCCAGTCAGAAACCATCCAGCCAGCGACCACAAGACCTTGGGAGATGCTGGCACAGGAAATCATCCAAACTGTTTTTGAATTGAGCGAAAAAGAAGCTCCGCTTCATATCATTTTTGTTTCGGGAAGCGCCAAAGATCAAAGTAAAAAAGCAGACTTCACCTTTTCATTTGCGCATCAAAAAGTTACACTTATCTCGAAAAACGAACAGCACATCGACTGGGAAGTCGGTCAAAATTTACTTAAATATATCTTCGGATTTGATTATATGCCGGAAGAAAGCTTCGATGAAATCCCTGATACCGCCAGCAACTACATCAGTCCCGGAGATGGGTTTTGGTATGAATTGACTCCCTATGAAAATGCTAAAAAGGATGCGGTTAAGCGAATTGAAAAGTTAATAGAGACTTTACAGGGATATTGCTAGTGAGATATTTGAGCTATCGGCTCTTCAGTTTTATCACTTCCTGTTGCAAGTCCATCACAATATCCGCCAATCCTTTTAGGGTAAATTCTTCCCCGCTATCGGGTTCAGGAAATTCCATGCTGATGAACGCTTTCGCTTCCCATATTTCCACAATATCTTTGCCTGCAACATCGTAGCTGCTATACTGGCGATTGTCAGATGCAAAGCAAAATACGTCAGATTTATCCGCATACTTGAAAACACGTTTGTACACTACTCCTTCATCCTTTGTAAGAAAAATGTAAGTCTTTCCATTTTTAATTTCGGTATCACTTTCTACATACTTCCCGATCACAATAGTGCCACTGCGCAATGGCAACATCGAATCCCCATTGATCTCAAAAGCACGATAGGTGGCATTTCCCGGCAATACAGGTAAACGAAATTTTGGCAATTCTTCCATATACTCCGGGTCGGCATACCCATTTAAATATCCCGCTGCAGCCTTTTGTGGCACCAACTCTATATTTTCACGCTCGTTCTTATCTACGGTAATGGACAGCACTCGGAGCTTATTTGTATTGGCATGCAAACCACCAATATTAGCCGATCCCGTGTTCAAACTGGCGACATCAGCCCCAATCAGTTGATCAACTGACATATCAAAGATCTCGGCAAACTTAATAAGGTTACTGATTCTGGGATCCGCCCTACCCTCTTCGTATGCACCGAGCAAAGATCTTTTAATGCCCACTTGCTGCGACATCTGCTCCTGAGTGAGGCCTATTTTCTTACGTAAATATTTTAAATTATCACTTATGAGGCTCATTTCCTGTTCTTTTTGAAAACATATTTATATGATGTTTGATGCAAATCTAACCATGTAGTATCCGGTTACCCAGATCAATAATTTGCACCTTGCTCATCATTAAGATTTAAATATTACAAAATTCCTTTCCTGCAAGCGGTCTCTTTTTATAGAATATAAATTTTCCTGATAGTACCGCTCAAGATTTCCCACATTGATCACTTTTCTCTTAATTTCACTTACTACATCCTGCAAGGATTTATCCGCGGAAACAAGGGCATATCCATAAAAATCCGAATCAAGCAATCCATCCGTTTTAAATTTCACTTGGTATTTCCCCGATTTTAGCATTTTACGCTCGATTTTGATCTGCATACCATCATATCTTTCACTGTAAGTTCGCGGCATTTTTCCTGTAAATTGTCTTGATTAATCACTATTTCAATAAAAATATTACTATTTATTTTAGTAATCATGCGCATAAACTTAGCAACACTCAGTATATCATGCAACATAAAACTAAAATAATTAGTTAAATATTTTCCATTTCTTTAGAATTGAAGAAATACTCCGGTGCCCTTTCACAAAATACATTGCAAAAAGCCTTGAAAATCCATGGATTTTCAAGGCTTTTTATTGCCACCTTGTCGCAAACTATTGACCAAAGAAATCCGAAAGGGAGTATTGCAGTTTAGATAAATCCTTAACTTTGCCTACTGGTTAAACCATAAAAAAAGAATGAAAGAAGCAATAATCAAAACTAACAAGGGCGACATGAAGGTAGAATTCTTCGAAAAAGATGCGCCAAAAACTGTTGAAAATTTCACAAAACTTGCCAAAGACGGCTACTACAACGGCCTGACCTGGCACCGCGTGATTCCAAATTTCGTGATCCAGGGAGGTTGCCCAAAAGGCGATGGTTCCGGTGGCCCGGGATATACCATTGACTGCGAATTGGACGGGGAAAACCAATACCATGACAGAGGTGTGCTTTCTATGGCTCACGCCGGCAGAAATACAGGTGGTTCGCAATTTTTCATCTGCCACAGCCGCGAAAACACAAAACACCTTGACAGGAACCACACCGCATTTGGCAAGGTGACTGAAGGGTTGGATGTGTTGGACGCCATCAGGCAGGGTGATTCGATCGATGCAATCGAGGTAAAGGAATCTTAATTATTGATCTCTATTTTAGAGCATAAAAAAGGCCTGAAAATCCATGGATTTTCAGGCCTTTTCATTAGTAAAATATCTCGCTTAATCTTCTAGCGCAGCGACCCCAGGCAACGTTTTGCCTTCCATATATTCTAACAAGGCACCACCGCCCGTAGATACATAGCTCACTTTATCTCCATATCCCAAAATATTAACAGCTGCGGCGGAATCACCACCACCTATTAATGAAAATGCCCCGTTTTCGGTAGCTTCTACTACTGCCGCAGCAACTTGATTTGTACCATTTGCAAAAGTAGGAAATTCAAAAACTCCCATAGGACCGTTCCAAAGAATGGTTTTTGATTTTTTGATAACATCTTTGAAAAGCTCTATGGATTTTGGCCCGATATCCAATCCCTGATAGTCATCTTTGATGTTCATGATATCAGCAACTTCTGTTTTTGCATCATTGTCAAAAGCATCTGCAGCAAGTGTGTCCACGGGCATTATTAAGTTGACACCAATATCTTTAGCTTTTTGGATCAGCGATAAAGCAAGATCCAAATTTTCTTCCTGACAAAGTGACTTTCCGATATTTCCACCTTGGGCTTTAAAGAAAGTATATGCCATTCCGCCGCCTATGATCAGGTTATCTACCTTGTCCATCAGGTTTTCGATAAGCAAAATTTTGTCGCCAATCTTTGCTCCACCCATGATGGCAGTCAATGGTTTTTCACCTGATTTCAATACTTTCTCGGCATTGACAAGCTCTGCCTCGATTACGTATCCACAAATTTTATCTGCAAAAAATTGCGCGATAACTGCCGTGGAAGCATGCGCACGGTGGGCGGTGCCAAAAGCATCATTTACCCATACATCGCCATGCTTGGCAAGTTTTTTGGCAAAATCCACATCCCCTTTGGTTTCTTCTTTATAGAATCTAAGATTTTCCAACACCAATACTTCTCCCGGTTTCAATGCGGCAGATTTTGCCTCGGCTGCTTCTCCGATGCAATCATCTGCAAATTGCACATTCACGCCAAGTTTGTCGCTCAGATAAGGTACGACATGCTTCAATGAGAATTTTTCTTCTGGTCCTTCTTTTGGCCTTCCGAGGTGCGACATTAGTACGACAGACCCGCCATCTTTCAATATTTTATTAATGGTCGGCAACGCAGCGCGCAACCTGTTATCATCTGTAATTTCAAATTTGTCGTTCAGCGGCACATTGAAATCAACTCTGATTAATGCCCTTTTCCCGGAAAAGTTATAACTATCTACTGTTTTCATTTGGTAAGTTTTATGTATTAATAACTAATTCAATTTCGCTTTGCCTCAGCTCTTCTTAGCCTGTCATTAATTGCCCTGCCCAGTCCTTGCTCCGGGACATATGCGCTAATAATGAGCTGCAAATTTAAGGTATCTAGTTGCCTTAAACCAGTAAAAAGTCGAGTTGCTGCCTCATCAATGTCCCCTTTTTCGGAAAGGACGAATTGATGGTTTCTACCAACGCCCTGCACTGCCTTCTGAAAAGCAAGCACGCCAATGTTTAGATGCTTGTTGGCTTCCATCAACTCATAAATGTTCCCTAAAACCATGGGCGTAAGTGGCGCATAGTGGCTATCAAGCATCCCCGGTGCCGTTGGGTTTGAAGAACTGTTTACCTCTACTTTTACTTGTCCAATGCACTTTTCAATATCCTCCACTCTGCATCCTCCCAGTCGATGCACCACCACATCGTCTCCGTCAAAACCCACAATCGTAGATTCTATACCAACAGCGCATTCCCCGCCATCTAGCACATATTCGATTTTATCACCGAGTTGTTCATTGACGTGATTGGCGTTCGTAGGGCTCACATAGCCAAACGGATTGGCACTTGGCGCCGCCAACGGAAAATCAATGCTTTTTAGCAATTGTAAAGTCAATGGATGGTTGGGAACCCGGACAGCCACCGTATCCAATCCGGAAGTAACAATATCAGGGATTCTGTCAGTTTTTTTTAAGATCAATGTCAATGGCCCCGGCCAAAACTTATCTGCCAGTACACGCGCTCTGTCGGGAATAGCTTCCACAAATGAAGTCGCTTGCTCCAAACTTGACGTATGCACGATGAGCGGATCAAAAGATGGACGTTCCTTTACTTTAAAAATTTTAGCAACTGCATTGGCGTCCAAGGCATTGGCAGCCAGCCCGTACACGGTCTCGGTAGGAATCCCGGCAACATCAGATTGTTGCAGCAGGGCCTGTACAAATTTTATATCGGCACCAATTTTTGCCACAGATTGCAATTGTTAAAATCTTCGCGAAAGTAAAATTTAATTACATATTATCAGATGATCCACATCAGTATTTTACTTTTGTACCAAATCAACATTATAAATCATGAGCAGAAGAAACAGATTCTTGATCAAGTTTTTTGCAATACTATTCGTATTGATTTCTGTATTTTTGGAAATGGACATCCTCAATATCCAATTTTTAGAAGGCTACAAATACTGGATGTCTATTCTGGGGTTTGGCCTGTTGCTGATCGTTTCTAAATGAAACAGGCTATGCCTGAGATAATTATTGAAACACGCAAAAGCACGATGATTTTTAACAGTTGGAGTCGCTTCTACAGAATATAACCAGGAGATAAATCCTCCAAAATCCATCAATTGGATGCTACATTCGCTTTTATAATCAATCGCTGATGAGAGGCAGATGGGTCGTTTGAAAACACCACTATGGATTTTTGTTGGCTTCCGCGCCTTCCTGTGGCATTAAACTCCACATTGATTTCACCAGATTCGCCCGGTGCATAGTCATATTTGTCCAATTCAAATACAGTACATCCACAGGTTGATTTGAGGCTACGAATGTTCAAGGCCGACTTGCCTACATTGGTAAAACTAAAAGTTGTCTGTACCGTGGCGCCTTCCTTAGTGCTGCCAAAGTTATGTGTAGTTTCTACAAACTTTAGTTTTGGAGCCTGTGCCAATTCCTCTAGCGTCATCGGCGGAAAATACTCTTCGATGGTAGCATTTACCAACAATGGCTTTTCGGCATCTTTCTTTTCATCCGTAGTAAGGCGGATCGGGTCAGACACATATCCCAAATCCCCCTTTAGCTTCGCATCGTATGTCACGACTATTTTACCTTTAGTTTTTGGGTCTAATACTTCCGGTTGAACCCTAACAGCAATGTGTGGTGGTAGCGTCATTTGGTCTAAAAATGCAATTGGCTCATCACTATTATTGTAAATATCAAATGATCTGGTCAATGGTTTATCTGTTGTCACCTTCCCCATGTTCATAGCTCGGTAGCGAAAATGGAGATTTCCGATCTTAGTCTGATAACTGTCCACCGCCGTTCGCGGAGTTGATTCTACCATTCCGGAAATAAATATTGTCTTTGCTGACTGGCTGGCATTAGAAGTAATTGTCAACGACTTTTTAAATGACCCCGGACGGTTTTTGGGATCAAACTTGGCCAGCACAAACCCTTTCTCTCCCGGAGGAACCGGTTCCTTGGTCCAAGCCGGAGTGGTACATCCACACGAAGCACGCACGCCCTGAATGATCAGTGGCGCATCCCCGGAGTTTGTAAATACAAATTTATGCTCCACCGCTCCTTCTTTCTCTTTGATGGTGCCAAAATCAAATAGCTCCTCTTCAAACGAAAAACTGCCCTTTTGCTGTGCGTGCAGGCTTGTGATCGCAAAGAATAATATGATCGATAAAAGTGCCTTAAAATCCATGAAAATGTATTTATAAATATAAAATCGTATAGCCATCTAAGTGCAAATTTAAAGTATCACAAAGCAAAAACGAACTAGCGCAAGTATTTTTAGTCACTTTGTAATTTGTTTCTTTAATTTGCGCAAATTTTTATTGCTATGGCTAGAATACTTACAGGGATACAGAGTACGGGAAGACCACATTTGGGAAACATACTGGGGGCCATCAAGCCCGGAATAAAATTGTCGCAAGACCCAAAAAACGAAGCCTTGTTTTTTATCGCCGATTTGCATTCGCTCACCACGATCAAGGACGGGGAAGAGCGGGTTAACAACACCATGGCCACTGCTGCAGCTTGGTTGGCTTTTGGTTTTGACACAGGAAAAAACATTTTTTACCGGCAATCGCAAATACCTGAAGTATGTGAGCTTACATGGTTTTTGAACTGTTTTACCCCCTACCCAATGCTGGCCAATGCGCATAGCTTCAAAGACAAATCAGATCGCTTGGCCGATGTAAATGCAGGGCTGTTCATCTATCCCGTGCTCATGGCGGCGGATATCCTGATGTACGATGCAGACTTTGTACCTGTGGGAAAAGATCAGCAGCAGCACCTGGAAATCACCAGGGATATCGCCAATACCTTCAACAACAGGTACGGAGAAACCTTCGTGATGCCGGAGGCAAAAATCGACACCACAGTCATGACCATTCCCGGAACGGACGGCAACAAAATGAGTAAGTCGTACAACAATACCATCGATATATTCCTGTCGCAAAAGCAACTGCGCAAAAAAATCATGTCTATCGTGACAGACAGTACGCCGATGGAAGAACCCAAAAACCCCGATACGTGTAATGTCTTTGCCCTGTACCGATTGTTGGCAGATGAAAGCCAAACGACTGATATGCGCCAAAAATACGAAGGTGGCAATTTTGGTTACGGCCACGCCAAGCAAGCCCTGTACGAACTCATCATCGAGCAGATGGCTACTGAGCGCGATACTTTTGACTACTACATGAAAAACACCGGAGAGCTCATCCAAAAGCTCGAAGAAGGGGAGCAAAAAGCCCGCGAAATCGGACGTAGCGTGCTGGATCGTGTCAAAAAGAAAGTGGGGTATTGATCCCGAAAAGGATGAAATTTGGCTAAAAAGCCTTATTTTTCCATGGATTTATAGTTGAATATATAATGTGTATATCAGACATATGTCTTATATACGTACGCTAGTCCGATATTACCACTCAAACCAAAAAGTATACGACTTTCGAAAATCCGTATAAGGAGTTCTGCCTACTTCCGTCCGACCTTTGTCTTATTCTTTTAATCAATAAAAAATAGACAAAATGAATACAAATCAATTTGGCAAAAAAGGTTGGACACCAGACAGAATTGGAAATTTAAAAGGCAAAACATTCGTCATTACAGGTACTACAAGCGGAACAGGTTTTGAAGCAACAAAAATATTGCTTTCAAAAGATGCAAAGGTGGTCATGCTTAATAGAAACCCAAAGAAAGCAGAAGACACCGTTAAAACTTTAAACCAAGAACTTGGAAACCACATAGATGTTTTAGCTATAAAAATGGATTTGGCAGAACAGGCTTCTGTAAAAAAAGCAGCTGAAGAAGTTTTAAAAACAGTTCCTCAAATTGATGCACTTATCTGCAATGCGGCAATTGCCCAAGTACCTAAACAAACACTAACTGTGGACGGTTGGGAAAGTCAAATGGGAACAAATTACTATGGGAATTTCACACTTCAAGCTTTATTGTTCCCTCTCATTGAAAATTCTAAAGGACGAATGGTAACGGTAGGAAGTCTGGGATATGATATGGGAATTAAAACCATCAAATTTGATGATTTGAATTGGGATAAGGATTACACCCCTAATAATGCCTATAGTCAAAGTAAACTGGCTCAGATTATGACCATCTATGAACTACAGGATAGATTGAAAGAAGCAGGTAAAACAGATGTAAAAGCATATGCTTGTCATCCTGGTTCTTCAAGAACCAACTTAATAAATTCAAGTGGTAGTTTTATGATGAAATTCATCTTTAATCTAATGAAATTATCCCCATTAACACAATCGGCTGAAAAAGGTGCTTATCCGCAATTAATGTGTGCCACAGAATCAAATTTAGACCAAAGTGGTTTTTACGGTCCAACAGGAAGAAATAATTGGACAGGTCCTGTTGGTGAACATAAATTAGAGTCACACGCCAAAGATAAAGCGGTTGCTAAAAGACTATGGGAACTTTCGGAAAAAGAAACAGGTGTAAAATGGAATATTTAAATTCGTAGTATGCAACATTTTAAAACATTATCATCGTATTTAGATTATTTAGGACTGCCTCGACCAGAACACCCTATGTTGAGCGTGTTCAACGCAAAAGGCGATGGCTATCTACCTTGTCCAAGAGAAAGTTCACCACCAATTACAAACGATTGCTATTCCATTAGCTTTAAAAAGTATGTAGAGGGGGATTTAAACTACGGACGAACAAAATATGACTTCACGAATGGAGCTTTAATTTTCATTGCACCAAGGCAAGTTCTACAATGGGATAATAGCGTAGTTTTTGAGCGAAAGGGCTTTTCAATAAACTTTCACGAAGACTTTTTGAAAGGAACAGCATTAGCCCATCAAATCAAAAAATACGGTTTCTTTTCCTATTCTGTAAATGAAGCATTACATCTATCTCCAAAAGAAGAAAAGCAAATAGAGTCCATTGTAGAAAATATTGAAATTGAATATCAAAATAATCAAGATGTGTTTAGTAAAGAAATTATTATTTCTCAATTGGACACGTTGTTAAAATATGCCAATCGCTTCTACGAAAGACAGTTTTTAAATAGGAAGGAAATATCCAACAATTTGTTAGAGCAATTTAATCAGCATTTAACTGAATATTTTGAATCAGGACAATTGCAAGAAAAAGGTATTCCAAGTATAGAACAAATCGCTGATAAAATGTCGGTTTCGCAACGTTACTTAAGTGATACTTTGAAAAAAGAAACAGGAAAAACCACTACTGAACACATACAATTTTATTTAATTGATGAAGCCAAAAATATTCTATTGCAACCTCATAAAAATATTTCGGAAGTCGCTTATGACTTAGGTTTTGAATATCCTCAATATTTTTCGAGATTGTTTAAAAAGAAAGAAGGGATAAGTCCTTCAGAATATCAACAAAAATATAGTTTGAACTAATAATTATCCAAAACAATGGAAATCTTAAAATTAGCCGTCGATTGGGCAAAAACTGAAGTTTTCTCAACACGTTTCTTCATCTTTTTTGCCGTTTTATTTTTAATCGCAAGTATTGGGTTTTGGCAGCTGGGAAAAACTGATTTAGCAAAGGCATACATCATTCCAACCTTGGTGGCTGGGGTGTTACTTATGACAATAGGACTCGGTTTATTTTACACCAACAAATCAAGAATTACCCAATTTGAAAAAGCGTTTAGTGCTGATGCACCTGCCTTTTATCAGTCCGAAATTGAACGTTCCGAAAGCACTTTAAAGGAATACACAATCGTTTTTAAGGTAATTCCAATTCTTATTATCATAGCAGCGTTATTAATTCTTTTTGTTAACACTCCAACTTGGAGAGCAATTAGCATTACAACAATTGCTATGCTGATAATTATCTTATTAATTGACGGAACTGCACACTCGAGAATTGAAGTCTACCATAAAGAATTGAAATTGTTCGACAATATTTAATTTACTATCTGATTCTTGAACAAAAGGTTGAAATTATCAGAATCTGGGATGCACGTCGAGGTCTAGAAAAAACCTGAAATTATCTATAGAAGTTCGTAGTCTATCTCAAGAAATTTCTCTACGTAATTTACCCAGTATGTCTGAACGAACTTAGTGTGGTAGGCATTTTGGTTATACCCTTCGTAGGCGTCCATTGATTCAAACTCCATGGAAAAACCATATTCAAAATCGTTTTTCGGGCTTGTTTCACGCAAGGATTCAAAATTAAGCACCTCAGGAATCTCTGACAACTTAGCTCCCGCGGCGAGGAATTCTTTTTCCTCAGCGGAACCTATTGGATATTTCAATTTAAAAGCAACAGTATGGCGAATCATAAAACTGGGTTTAGAAGTTGATTTCATGGATTTTTGATGGCTTTTGCCGTGACCTTGCTCACCCTCAGTGGCATTGGATCCGAAAGCACTAGCTGAAATAATTGCAGGAACTGCAATTGCAGCTGATCCTGCTGCTGCTGTTTTCTTCAAAAAGGATCTTCTTGACTCCTCCATGCTTTTTTAATGTTTTGATTAAGATGAATTTTACTTCATGGATTTTTAATGGTTTTCACCATCAAAAAGACCGCCCATTCCGATTAAACCTTTAAGCTTGCCACACTACCTGTGGGCTGGCATTGTCAACAGTCATGATGATCCTGATCGGCGAAGGAACCAAAAATAGGCGCACGTCACTTTTCAAATATTTATCAGCCTCCACAAGCACTCCCTGATTTGGCCCGACACCATAAGTTACATTTCCTTCGCTATCTAATTTCTCAATGTATTTCTTAGCGATATAGGCTATCGGTAGCAATACATCTGTATCTGGGCAATGCTCGTCATGGACGTCTTGCAACACCTCTTCAAGGTATTCTTCATAACTTTCTAAAAAATCATCTTCAAAGTCATGAAGGTTTTCTTCCACCTCATCGTAGGCTTCATCATTGTAATCTATAGCGGCCAGCAAGTTTCTCCTGCTTACCAACTCACATAAATCTTCGTTGAGCTTTTGTACGTCCATTTCCATATTTTTTGCTGATGCAAAACTTCAAAAAGTCTAATTCCAATGCAAATTAATTGCATAATTTCTATCCGAAAAAGCATCATAAATCCATGAATCTAAGCATCACGTGTGCTAAACCAAATTATTCCTCGGTGAAAACAACAAAATGATTGCTTAATCACATTTCATTGCTTTATTTTAGCAATACCAAAAAATTCGGTTTAATCTAACTTACAACCTTTATGGACTCAGAAGTAAACATAAAAGCCCAAGCATGGCTCAAGAGTAATATTGATGAAAATTCTAAAAATGAAATCCAAAAATTGCTTGATGCCGACGACCCATCGGAATTGACAGATGCCTTTTACAAAGACCTGGAATTCGGAACAGGTGGACTCCGGGGCATCATGGGGATTGGTTCTAACCGAATCAATAAATACACCATCGGCAAGGCAACACAGGGTCTCAGTAATTATTTACTGAAAGCTTTTCCGGATGAGAAAATTTCTGTGGCCATTGCACACGACAGTAGAAACAACAGTGATTTTTTCGCACAAACGACCGCTGCTGTTTTTTCAGCCAATGGAATTAAAGTGTATTTTTTCAATGCCTTAAGACCCACACCAGAGTTGTCCTTCGCCATACGCGAGCTTGGGTGCAAAAGTGGCGTGGTACTGACCGCGTCGCACAATCCAAAAGAGTACAATGGGTATAAAGCATATTGGGACGATGGCGCACAAGTCACGCCTCCACATGATGAAAATGTGATTGCAGAGGTTAATAAAATTGAAAATATTGATGATATCAACTTCCAAAAAGATCCGTCGCTTATTGTCGAGATCGGAGAAGATATCGATGAAAAATATCTGCAAGAAGTAAAAAATCTTTCTTTGTCTCCGGAAGTTATTCGGCGCCAAAAGGACATGAAAATAGTGTTTTCATCCATTCACGGCACAGGAATCACATTAGTGCCTGATGCTTTAAAAAGATTTGGTTTTGAAAATGTGCATTTGGTGGAAGAGCAATCTACGCCTGATGGAAACTTCCCCACGGTGGTTTATCCAAACCCTGAAGAGGCTGAGGCCATGAGTCTGGCGATGAAGCAAGCAGAAAAATTGGATGCTGACCTGATCATGGCTACAGACCCAGATGCGGATCGAGTGGGCATAGGTGCCAAAAATAATCAGGGGAATTTTCAACTGATCAATGGAAATCAAGCCGCTTCACTGCTAGTTTATTATATGCTAAAAATGTGGTCTGAAAAAGGCAAACTGGACGGAGATCAGTTTGTAGTGAAAACAATTGTGACCACAGATTTGATTCTGGATATCGCCAAGAAATTTAATGTGGAAGCGCACGAAACACTGACAGGTTTCAAATATATCGCTTCCATTATTCGGGAACTCGAAGGGAAGAAAAAATTTATCGTTGGTGGTGAAGAAAGCTATGGTTATCTCTCGGGTGATTTCGTGCGCGACAAAGATGCAGTGTCTTCCTGTGCACTGCTGGCCGAAATGACCGCCTGGGCTAAAGATAATGGAATGGGGCTTTTTGACCTGCTAATCGAATTGTACCAAGAGTTTGGCATGTACAAAGAATCGCTACTTTCTATCACGCGAAAAGGAAAATCCGGTGCGGATGAAATCCAAGAGATGATGCGCAACATGCGTTCAAACCCACCAAAATCCATTCATGGTTCAGCGGTAGAAAAAGTCTATGATTATCTCTCGGGAGAAGTGAAGAGTCAGGACTCTGGAAAAATAGAATCACTTGATTTCCCAAAATCAAATGTCCTGCAATACACTACCGAAGACGGCACAAAGATTTCTGCTCGACCATCCGGAACTGAGCCAAAGATCAAATTCTATTTTAGTGTAAAAGCACCACTAGAAAACAAAGAAGATTTTGATAAAGTTCAGCAATCGCTCAGTAATAAGATAGAAAATATCGTTGAAGAGCTTAGCTTGAGATAGACATAAAAAAGGGGCTAAAAAGCCCCTTTTTTCCATGAAATAAAATTCTCTTTAATTATTTTTTCCTAGTACCTGTCAATGGAAAATCATTGCCTTCAACAGATACTTTTCCGGCAAAATTATCGCCGACAAAATTTCCAGTCAAATTAACGGTGTAGCCCGAATAATCAAAAGTAGAAGACAAAGCATCGTTTTCTACTTTGACATTGTTGAGTGGAGCATCTCCTCCTTCACCATGTAGCACACCGGAATATTGATCACCATCTTTGGAAATGGTGAAAGAACCAGCCATGTCGCCATTAGGGGTATCTTTTATAATATATTCCCATTCCCCAACGGAAATATCAGTGACCTTCTTGGAAGTGGCGCATCCATACGACACCAAGGCCGCAATCACAAAAATTAAAATACTTTGTTTCATCATAGGAGTTTTAAATGAATTATTTTTTTATAATTTAACTATTTTGATCTTCCTCAGCATAATACTCCTCGAGTTTTTTGCGCAAAGCATCCCCT
>JAUHYU010000114.1 GCA_030426345.1 Bacteroidia bacterium | reverse complement strand
TGATTGGATTCTTCGTAAAGATGCTTGGCTAAATTGATGGACTGCAACAGCAAAGAGGTTTTATTGGCAAAGATGCTTTTTACATAAGTATAGACCTCATTCAGGTTGAGATCGGATTCATGGGAAAAATGATAAAATTCATGGGATTTGAACGGTTTTGTGAAGTATGTATTCAGGATTGGGGCGATGGTGCCATTAATGGCCACCTCTTCTTCTGAAATCACAAGTCCTTCCTCATGAGCTTTATTGCCTACTTGATGAATGGCCAGTTTGGAAAGAATGGCCTCTGAAAAATCTAACATGGTTATGGTTTTATAATGTCTTCTACTCCGTTTAAAATAAAATGCGGGCAATAGGCAAATTGATTGACTTCTTCTTTTGTGGTAATACCACTCAATACCAGACAAGTATCAATCTCCGATTCGATACCGGCAATAATATCTGTGTCCATTCGATCTCCGATGATTACCGTTTCTTCGCGTTGGCATTGCAATTTTTTCAAAGCACTTCGCATCATCAAAGGATTTGGTTTACCTACAAAATAGGCCTTTTTCCCTGTAGCAATTTCTATGGGTGCAATCAAGGCTGCAGTTGCTGGAGCAATGCCATTTTCAATTGGCCCGTTTATATCCGGGTTGGTGCCGATGAGTTTAGCTCCCTTTATCACTAGGTTTACGGCCTGCTCTATTTTTTCATAGCTATATGAACGTGTTTCGCCCATCACCACATAGTCCGGGTCAATGTTATTCATGCTGTACCCAAGGTCGTAGAGCGCATTGAGTAAGCCTGCTTCACCAATGACAAAGGCACTTCCTTTAGGTTTTTGAGAATGTAGAAACGAGGCTGTAGCCAAGGCACTGGTATAGAAATTTTCTTTGTCTACTAAGATTCCCATCCTGGCAAGTTTGTCCTGTAACTCTCTTTGTGATCGCTCACTAGAATTGGTAAGAAAGAGAAAACGCTTATTTTCCTTTTGGAGCCATTCGATAAATTCCTTTACACCGGGAAGTATTTTATTGCCATGATATATGACACCGTCCATGTCGCAGATAAACCCGGTCTTGTTTTTTATCTGGTCAACGGCATGTTTTATATCCTTAGTTTTTAGTTCCATTGCCTTCAATAATTATTCTGCTAATGTAATTGGTATAGTCTATAAAATGACCACAGACGGGGTGTAAGTAAGAAAAAAATTATCTGTTTAAGATTTGGAATTAGCGGAATGGTTCAGATTATAACAGGGGTCTTCATGATTTGTTACCTTTCAGTTTTTTGATTTCAGCTTCTAGATTTACTCTTTCGGAGATGTCATTTTGGATGCCAAGCAATCCCTTTTGGTTTAATGGTTTAATATTAAACCGTTTTTTTGTCGACTCCAGAGTAGTGCGTTTGCCTCCAATGGTGTCTTCAAAAATGTATTTCTCCTCTCCCTTTTTCATGATCTCCAACTCCTGCCTCCTCCAGTCGTCTGCAGTTTCTTTATCCACAAAATCATAATCACTTTTGCCTATCAACTCAGAAAGCGGCAATCCATGAGCGTCTGACACTTTTTTGTTCGCGATGTATATTTTGCCTTCTGCATCTTTTAAGAACACCTTTTGAGGAATCTCATTCAAAATATCCATCAACATATTTTTAAAATCTTCTGCTTCTTGCTGTATTTTATGGTTGTTTAAGTCCGACTCCTGCTGGAGCTTTTCGAGCTTTTCCATCTGAATTTTCATGTTCTTTTCATTCTCCGAAGTCTGTTTCAATAAACCTTCAACCTCTTCGTTTTTGCGGTGCATTTGTTCCTGTGTGGCCTGGAGTTCTTCCAGATTTTGTCGCATCTCTTCTTCCTGAGCCCTCATTTCCTCGCCTTGTTGCTGAGATTGTTCCAGCAGAATTCTGGTTTGCTCATTTGTTTTCACAGAAGTGATGGAGGAGGCTATGGTCTCCGCGAGCTTCTCCATAAACTCTATTTTATACGGTGCTATTTCTTTGAGGCAAGCAATTTCTATTATGCCGACCACTTCCTCGTTTAATTTTAGTGGGACTATCAGGAGAATATTTGGATTGGCGTCACCCAACCCTGAAGTAATGTTCACATATTCCTGTGGCAGGTTGGTGATATAGGTGGTTTCACCCTCCAAAAAGCATTGTCCGACCATGCCTTGTCCGATCTCTATTCTTTTCTCTTGAAATTTCTTCCTTTCATAGGCATAGCATCCCATGAGTTCCAGATATTTCTTTTTGTGATCGTCCTCGCTTAAAAAAAACAGCCCACCTTGCTGCGCTCCTAAATAAACAACAATTTGGGAGATCAAACTATCTGACAAATACTTAAGGTCATTTTGATGTGTCCTTATCATATCCGCAAACTTGGATAAGCCTTCATTAATCCATATCCGAATTTCATCTTCCTTCTTTACCTTTATCATTTGATCACGCATCATGATCAATTCTCCTGCAATATTATTTTTATTCAGGTGGCGATTTTTCTGATCCATTCCTTCCCATTCGATGTTATATTCTCCTTTGGTGATGTGGTTGATGAATCCAACAGCCTTCTTCAGATTGGAGACTAGTCGTTCTGTGATCGTGTCTTTATTTTCTTCGTTGTTTTCCAAGCCATCATCAAATAGATAACTTTTGTTACTTTCGTCAATCAATGTGAAAATATTGCTTTTGAACTGACTCTCTTTGATGATATTTCGATAAAAAAGAATCAAGACCGGTAGTGAAAGGATAATCAAGATTATCTGAATGATAAGAATGGAATTCATTGAATTTCTGAAGCTTTCCTGGCTGCTTTCGCGGAGATTTTCCAGAAAGCTACCCAAATCCTTGAAAAAAGGATCGATACGATGTTGCACCGTTTTGTTTCCATTTTCCCCAAAAATAGCAATAGCCTCATCGACTCTTCCTGTTTTGCATAGGTCAATCATCAGCTTTATGGAATTCATATAAGTGACGATCGCCGAAGATGCCGGCTTCATTTTATTTATGTCATAATCTAGATTGTGTATATTTTTTTCGAGGCTTTTTAGATTAGATTGATAATTGTCTCTTGCCTCAACATAAGGATCCAGCAGCGGGTCATTTTGTTGAATGAGATACCCTCGCACGGCCATTTCCGCAAGGCTAGTGTAGTGTTCCATCTCATATATTTCGTCTTTTATAAGCTGTACCTGCCGGTTTGTTTCTGAATTTTTGTCAATGACATTTCTATAATATATAACTAAAATCACATTGAGGCACACTATCACAATCATAAATAAAAGGGCCAACCTCAACCCTTCCTTATGAATTAACTTTTCAAAATAGTCTTTCATACGATACATAAGATAATAATGTCCGATACCCATTGGTGAATGGGATCGTTCGAGTATATATTCAAAAATCGCCATAGTAGAAGCGAATAAAAACCACATATCATAATAGATATTACAAGCTAATATTTGTGGTGTATATTTGATTTCAGGACATTCATATAGAAAATTTCCATTATTGGTTTTTGCCTGCTTGTTAAATTTGCCTCTTCCTCACCATGAAAATATTTATTTTAGTGGGAAGCTTTTTTTAGTCTGCCTTTTTGAATAATATTGTGCCCCGATTCAAAAGCGACCAAAAGGGCCGTTTTTTCATTTCATGCCGAAGTGGCGGAATTGGTAGACGCGCACGACTCAAAATCGTGTTCCTTCGGGAGTGTGGGTTCGATTCCCACCTTCGGTACTTTTTGAAGCCTCTAAAATCCATGGATTTTAGAGGCTTCTGTATTTACGAGTGACGGTTAAGGGACAAAATTTGAAAACATTAAACAATGGGACCAAAAGATCTTGGACATGTTTAATTCCTCATATGGAGCTTTAATGGGAAAAGCAGAGTAACTTGATCAGTAGCGCATGATGGCAATCTTTTAACAGCTTTTGGTGGAGCAAAACAAACCACTGAAATCCTTAATGCCAATTTCTGAATTGGATAGGCTTGATATGTCATCTATGAAAGAGCAGTAAGTCAAATTTTGGTCAAAAAAATAAGGAATCAAATAATAAAAGGAAAATGGTAAATAAAAAGCATTGGGTTATTTGGGTATCAGCACTTACGATACTGCTGGTTTTTCATATTCACGGTGTAGCGCAAACATTGTCATATCCCGATCCGGTAACAAATCCTGAGTCCACCATAATGCTTGCAGGTGAATGGATGCCAGAAAACTCACATGACATAAATTTTTCAAACCTCCCTCGCATCAGTTCTCAACATTCAGTAATAAGTGATGTGAGATATGCATGGGGAACAAAAACAAACCAGCACAATTACCTTGCTTATCACGATGGTCTATTTTGGGCGATGTGGAGCGATGGCCCTGGATTGCCGCGAGAAGGCCTTTCGGCTAAAGAACATCGGGAGGTTGTGCCTGGACATGATCGTCCTGGTCAACTTGTTTCTTATTCAACAAGTAAAGACGGCTTAGTCTGGAGTGAGCCCAGAAACCTTGCAGGATCTCCTGATGATGGGTTTGGTTGGATTGCCCGTGGGTTTTGGATACGTGATGGCAAATTGTTAGCTCTGGCTACCCGATACAATGCACCTAACTATAGAGGTGAGGGACTTCAACTTCATGCTTTTGAAATGGAACGTCAGGAACCTATATTTTGGAAAAAGTTAGGAGTTGTCTATGATAATGCAATGAATAATTTCCCCCCTAAAAAACTACCAAATGGAGAATGGATGATGTCGCGGCGAGATAGTATTGGAAATGTTTATATGCTTTTGGGCGGGATAAAGGGATTTGATAAATGGGAATCAATTCCGATAATAAATTATGAAGATAAAGATATGAACGCAGAAGAACCCTACTGGTTGATTCTTCCAGACAATAACCTTGTGGCTTTTTTCAGAGATAACAAGAGGAGTGGCTTTTTATTTCGCGCTTTTTCTACAGACAATGGCCTTACCTGGAGCAAGCCTACTCGTACGAACTTTCCGGATGCGACATCAAAATTTAGTGGTCTAAGATTAAGTGACGGACGGTATGTACTTGTTTCCAATCCAAATCCAAAAAAGCGTGATCCGCTTACAATAGCCATAAGTGATGACGGGCTTGTTTTTAGTAAAATGGGATATCTTGTTGGTGGTCGTCATATTGATTATCCTCATGTTATCGAACATGAGGGTAATTTATATGTAGCTTTTGGTGGAGCAAAACAAACAGTTGAAGTACTTAAGATACCAATTTCTGAATTGGATAAATTGAATATGCATACATACAAATAGATAGAAAAGTGACGGGGTCTTTTGAATTAAATACGGAAGAGGTCGCTTGATAAACTATAGCACTAGTATTGTGCAAAGTGCTATTGCTTAAAATATACTTATGAATAAAAATGATTTTGATATAGTAGTAGTGGGTGGTACACCTGCAGGCATAATGTCCGCCATAGCAGCTGCACGGTTAGGTTCTTTGGTAGCCTTAGCGGAATATCACGCTCATATTGGCGGATTGTCTACGAGTGGATTGGGTAAAAGCGATATCGAAAATAAAGAAGCAATCGCTGGATTGTTCAAAGAGTTTACCCAAAAAGTCCATACTTACTATAAAAATAAGTATGGCTTAGGGTCTATGGATGAAGTGTTGTGCAAGGAAGGGTATTTCTACGAGCCTTCAGTTGCCGAGTTGGTTTTTAACGAAATGATTGCTGCTGAAAAAAATATTACAGTTTTATTGGAGCATCAGATAGAGGGTGCGACTACAGCATCAAACAAGGTTGTTGGAGCTGTATTTAAAAATAGGCTTACCAATGAAATGGTGGAGCTAAATGCAAAAATATTTGTTGATGCTACCTATGAGGGGGATTTTTATGCCCTTTCAGGTGCGGAATACCGATTAGGCCGAGAAGGGAAAGATGAATATGGCGAAGTGCATGCAGGTAAAATGTTTATGGATCATAATGATTTTACCATATTGCCGGGGAGCACTGGAGAGGCGGATAAGAATTTACCAGCCTATACCTACAGGTTGTGCTTGACAGACGACATTAATAACAGTTATATTCTACAGGATCCACCTCAAGGATACAATCGCAATAATTATACAGCGTATCTTAGTGACCTTGATGAAGGCAGGCTGGGTGGCCCCAAGGTCTTAAAACAGAATCATGGCTTTTTTCCGGCACATTTTAATACAATGCTCCGTGTTTTTTCATTTACGGAAATCCCTAATCGAAAATACGATGTAAATATTAACCCAAGGCCACTTGGTTTTTTATTGGCAGAAGAGAATAAGGAATATGTTGAATCGGATTGGTTAAAAAGAGAAAGTATATTTCAAAGGCATCGAGAACTAATTTTAGGATTATTATACTTTGTTCAAAATGACTCTGAAGTTCCGGAAGAGCAACGCAAAATGGCTAATCAATATCACCTTCCCAAAGATGAGTTCAAAGATAATGAGCATTTTCCGTGGCAACTTTATGTTAGAGAAGCAAGGAGGCTGAAAGGGAAATATACACTTACACAAAACGATCTACACTTCAAGAATGATCAGTCCCGTTCCACTATATTCAACGATAGTATTATTGCTGGTGAGTTTCCTATAGACAGCTTTCCAGTTACCAATGAGTCAAGCTCTGACAAAAAGGTATTGGAAGGCTATATAAGCATGCTTGAAATAGCACCTTACCAAATACCATTGCGCATAATGCTGCCAGAAACCATGAACGAATTAATCGTGCCTGTAGCGGTTTCTACTTCTCATGTTGCTTTTTCTACAGTAAGGATGGAGCCATTATGGATGGGTATTGGCCAGGTTGCCGGAACATTGGCCCATATTTCTATTGAAAAGGGAGTAAATTCATCTTCAGTTGACGTGAACGATCTTCAACGGCTTTTGCTCGAAAGAAATCAGATATTGACTTATTTCAACGACCTTGACGTAGATGATAAGGCGTTTAAGGCAGCACAATTCTGGGGGACAAAAGGTTTTTTTAAAACCTATGAAGCCAACCTTCACGCTCCAGCTACAACCTTAGACCTTGATAGCTGGCTTGAGATATTTAAAAGTGAAATGGAAGATAGGTACAAGGATACCTTTGAGGAAATTCCCACTATAAATGAATCCATGGATATTTCAGGCTTTATTTTGTCAATGCAGGGATTGAATGTCAAGCGGGGTTTGCTTGAATCGCATTTGATCGATTGGTTGTATGAATTAAGGCCAATTGATTCACCTTTACTTAGGGGAGAGGTGTGTATGGCTTTTTTCAATCTTTACTTTGGGACTGTCGATGAGGTTAAATAGAATATTGTTTAGTGGTCTTTGCTCAGTCATTGGTTTTGTTGCAGCCGTTGGATGTTTTGCTAAGTGCTCTCCCAATCAAACAGATTCTGTATTAATGGATACTGAAATTCGGAAAACGATCAATTTAGAAGATGCTACATTGTCTTATGTTGTTCGGCCCGGCGATGGACCTACATTGATTTTAATACCTGGAAGTTTTTTGGATGTCAATCAATGGAATGAAGTTGTTCCTGTTTTAGGTGCAAATTTGAACTTGATTCTGATTGAAGTTAGAGGTCACGGTCAGAGTTGGCCTCCACCGAAGGATGGAACTATAGAACAGCTTGCTAAGGATGTTATGGCAGTAGCGGACAACGAGAAATTGGAAAAATTTTATGTTGGAGGACATAGCATCGGAGGGATGATTTCAAAGGAAGTAGGTCGTAGCTGGCCACAACGTGTGAATGGGGTCATTTCTATAGAAGGGTGGACTCATTGGACGGCCAGTCGGGAGGCTTTCAATGGAGACACGAAAAGTACCTTAACCCCAGAGCAGGATAAGGAAAGACTTGAGCAGCGTGAAATGGCAACTGGACGCTGGACTGATGAACAGAGAAAGGATTTTGCTTCAATTTGGCGTAAGTGGGAAAAGGGACATGAATTCATGGATAATACAAATCTACCAGTAATAGAATTATATGGTGATCGGGGCAAGGAAAGGCCATCGCTGGACCAACTTCACATTCCAAACAGGCCAAATATAGAAGTGTATTGGATTAAAAATGCTGCACATAACTTACCTCTTCAGGAGCCAAAAGAAGTAGCAACAGCCATTATGCAATTTATTGAGAGGACAGAAAGTTAAAAAGAGTAAATTTCAAAGAAATTGTGCATATGGATTTAAACATTCGGATACTGGATATTGTAGCCATTATAATATATCTGGTAGTCATGATTGGAATAGGCGTCTACTTTAGCCGTCGAAATAAAACAACTGAAGAATACTTTGTTGGTAATAGGGCATTCCCGGGCTGGGTAATAGGTTTATCCATGTTGGGAACGATTATAAGCTCTGCCACTTTTCTGGCTTTACCGGCTGCTGCCTATGTGCTGGATTGGAGGCAGTTGAGCGTTAATCTGGTACTTCCTTTTGTAGCCATTATTGCTATCGTCATATTCATTCCCTTCTTTCGTCAGGGCAATCTCACCTCTGCCTTTGAGTATCTGGGCCGCCGTTACGGTGTGGCACCTCGATTGTACGGGGCTTGTAGTTTCATTGTTTTACAATTGATCCGAATGGCTCAGATTCTTTTTTTGGTGGCATTGCCGATAGAGTTTCTGACAGGTGCCCCAATTGAATTGGTCATCATAGGATCTGGTGTATTTATCGCATTTTATACCATAGCAGGTGGCATAGAGGCCGTAATCTGGACAGATGTGATACAGGCGATAATACTCATAGTTGGAGGGCTTTTATGTTTTATTATTATTGCATCAGATCTTCCAGGTGGTTTTGGTCAAATCATAGAAATAGGAAAGGCAAATGAGAAGTTTAGCCTAGGAAGCTTTGAATGGAACCTTGGGGAGAGGACTTTTTGGACTGTACTCATCCTTGGAGTGGTCAATTGGCTAATGATCTATGGAGGTGACCAAAATATGGTTCAGCGCTACGCTGCGGCTCGATCTATGCGCGAGGCCCGTAAAGCAACTGCACTTTATTCCGTTATTGCATTGCCAATGTGGGTCCTTTTCTTCTTTGTTGGCACGTCGCTTTTTGCCTATTACGCTACTTTCCACGATCCAAATGTTATTGAACTCGAGGCAGACCAAGTTCTTCCTTATTTTATATTGAGCAAAATCCCTGCTGGTGTTGCTGGTATTGTAATTTCAGCTGTTTTGGCTGCGGCTATGAGTAGCTTGGATTCTGGTATAAATGCCATCTCAACAGTTACCGTTATTGATTTGATGAAGCCTTTCCAGAAAAAAAAATATGATGATACATATTATCTGAAAGCAGCACGACTTATCGCGGTGATCAGTACCGTTATTGTGGTTTTGGGAGCCATTACATTTAGCCAGATTGAGAAAGAGAGCATGAATGATGTGAGTCTGATTGTTACAAGCTTATTCGGTGGATGTCTAATGGGTCTATTTATGTTAGGTTTTTTTGTGCGTCGTATCAATGGGAAGTCCGCAACAATGGCGATGTTATTGGCAATTTTATTTAATGTTTATCTTGGGCTCAGTGCTCTTTCGTGGTTGCCTGAATCCATCACTTTGAATTTACATAGTTATTGGGTTGGGGCTGCCGTCAATGCATTCTTTATTATTGTCGCTTTAGTTTTCAGCTTTCTCTTTCGCAAAAAGGAAAGCAACTTGGCAGGTTTAACGGTTTGGACAATGAAGAATAAATGATGGTTTGTTTGTTGTTGAGATGGCATTTATACCCGAATTCAGGTTTAGTTTTAGACAACAGACACTAGAGGGTAAACCTAATCAACATAAATGCAATGAATTAATCTATACTTATTCATAATGGGTCAATTGAGCCATATTTAATTTTTTTATTAAAATGGCAGATTCTCCAGTTGGTTCCATCAAAGCCCTCTAAAATCCATGGATTTTAGAGGCTTTTTTATGATTTATAGATACATGCCTACTTAGAAGGGAATTCTTCCTATTTTTGCAAATAATTTAAAAAGGAGTATTGTCATGGCAAATATTGTTGCAATTGTAGGAAGACCAAATGTTGGAAAATCAACACTTTTCAATCGTCTGGTAGAGCGGAGAGAGGCCATTATGGACGATGAGAGCGGAGTTACCCGCGACAGGCATTATGGTTTTGCAGAGTGGATTGGTAAGGGGTTTACCGTGATCGATACCGGAGGATATGTCCATGGATCTGAGGATGTTTTTGAGGAAGCTATACGCAATCAGGTGATGCATGCGCTCAAAGAAGCCACTGTGATCATCTTTATGGCTGATTGTCACGATGGGCTTACCGACTTGGACAAGGATTTTGCCAATGTAGTCAGAACGGTGAATAAGCCCGTGGTTGTAGTTGGAAATAAGGCAGATACCCATGAAAAGGCGCAAAATTCCGTAGAGTTTTATGGTTTAGGTCTTGGTGAAATTTTCCCGGTTTCTTCTGCGAATGGCTCTGGAACGGGAGAATTGCTGGATGAAGTCGTGAAGCATTTTCAGGAAGAAGATGAAAACACCGAGGAAGGATTGCCAAAGATTGCCATTATGGGCCGACCCAATGTAGGTAAATCTTCTTTCGTCAATGTGCTGGTAGGTGCAGAGCGTAGCATCGTCACGGATATTGCTGGGACTACGCGCGATTCTATCCATACAAGGTACAATATGTTTGGTAAGGACTTTTTACTCATTGATACTGCCGGAGTCCGTAAAAAAGCCAAAGTCAAGGAAGATATCGAGTTCTATTCAGTCATTCGGTCCATCAGGTCTTTGCAAAACAGTGATGTTTGCATCGTGATGCTCGATGCACAAAACGGCCTGGAATCTCAGGACATCAACCTGATAAACCTGGCCATAAAATATCGCAAAGGTATTGTGCTCATGGTCAATAAGTGGGACTTGATTGATAAGGATCAGAATACTGCTGAGAAGTTTAAAAAGGAAATTGAAGAGCGTTTGGGTACTTCCAGCTATATCCCTATCGTGTTTACCTCTGTACTTACCAAGCAGCGGGTTTTTAAAGCTATTGAAACGGCGATCAATGTCTATAACGATCGGTACAAGAAAATTGCGACCTCTGAACTCAACAATATCTTGCTCAAGGAGATCGACAAGTTTGGGCCACCTGCCTACAAAGGCAAGCACGTAAAAATAAAGTACATCACCCAGTTGCCCACCAAAACGCCAACTTTTGGGTTCTTTTGCAACTTTCCGAAATACATCAAAAGTCCATATTCCAGATATCTGGAAAATAAAATCAGGGCAAATTTTGGTTTCAGTGGTGTGCCAATCAAATTGGTTTTCAAGGAAAAGTAATCCGTGGAGCAAGGCAAAGCGAAACTGTATCAGATACTGACCAGACACGTTCCAGAAAATGCTGTGCACTATTGCTTGGATCTGTGGACTTCAATTCCATTTCATTTTAAGTTAACCAAAAAGCGCCAAAGCAAGGTAGGTGACTATCGGTACGACCCTACAAATGGATCGCATTCCATCACAGTAAACCTCGATCTCAATCAGTACTCGTTCCTGGTAACCTATATCCACGAAGTGGCGCACCTGCTCACGATAGAAAGAAACGGGAGAAAAACGCCTCCTCACGGAGCTAAATGGAAATCCAATTTTAAAGAATTGATGGCTCCAATGCTGACGGATTTGGTTTTTCCTGTTGATATTCTTCCGCTGCTGATTAATCACATGAAAAACCCCAAAGCATCGAGCTATTCAGATGCGGCATTGGTGCAAGCACTCAGAAATTATGATGCTAATTGCGATGATTTGGTAGCACTATCGTTGCTAGATGAAGGCGACCTTTTTGAATTTAACAAATCGATGTACACCAAACTTACCACTCGCCGAACTAGGGTGCTATGCTTGCAAGAAGATACCTCCCGCAAATACCTTATTTCTAAAATGGCAATGGTGCGAAAATTGAGAGAGCAGGAATAGTTTTAATTAAAATCAGCGAATTGTGTTCTAACAATTAAAAGCTGCTCTGCTTCATTAAAAAAATTATAGTAATTTCAGAAAATTTTTAAATAGCAATGTTTTTATAATGAAGAACCTGAAAATTCCTGAAAACTACACCAATCCATTAAATGTCAATGACACTGAAAAAGCCATAAAGCTTGTAAAGGAAACCTTTGAGCAAAATTTGTCGGCTGAACTCAAACTACGTCGCGTGACTGCTCCGTTGTTTGTATTGCAAGGCACGGGCATCAATGATGATTTGAACGGTGTGGAGCGGAAGGTGACTTTCCCGATTCAGGACATGGATATGGCAGAGGCAGAAGTGGTGAACTCGCTGGCGAAATGGAAGCGTTTGGCATTGGCAGAACATCAGATTGAACCGGGATATGGAATATACACAGATATGAATGCTATCCGCCCGGATGAGGTGTTGGACAATATCCATTCTTTATATGTAGATCAGTGGGATTGGGAACGAGCGATGCATGAGGGAGAACGAAATTTGGCATTTTTGCAGCAGACGGTAACGAAAATATACGAGGCCATGAAGCGGACGGAATATGTCATTTGCGAGCATTACCCGCAAATAGAACCTCAGCTGCCGAATACTATTCAGTTTATCCAAACCGAAGATTTACTTAAGGAATATCCTAATCTGACAGGCAAACAAAGAGAGTATGAAGCAGCCAAAAAGTACGGTGCCGTATTTATTGCAGGGATTGGCGGGCCGATGTCAAATGGTGAAAAACACGATGGGCGTGCGCCAGATTATGATGATTGGATTACGTCAACATCTGATAATTATCGTGGACTGAATGGAGATATCATCGTTTGGAATGATGTATTGAAAGATTCGTTGGAGCTTTCTTCCATGGGAATTCGTGTCAACCGAGAGTCACTTCTGGAGCAATTGAGAGTATCGAATTCTGAAGACAGAAAAGCTCTTGATTTCCATAGAAAACTTCTTAATAATGAGTTGCCGCAATCTATCGGTGGAGGCCTCGGCCAATCCAGAATATGCATGTATTATTTGCGAAAAGCGCACATTGGAGAGATTCAGTCAAGCATTTGGCCGGAAGCAATGCGGAAAGAAGCGGCAGGGAACGGCATCCATTTAATTTAATATTGATAAATCCTTCGTAAATTAACTCAAGAAAGGGTAATGTTATACTTAAACAATTTGCCATGATTGGGATGTTCGAACATCAGTATTTAAAATACAAAAAGCAGCACCTGAAAAACTTGGTGGCATTGGCTGCAGTAGATGGAAATATTCATGAAGATGAAGTGGCCTTCTTGTATCGAATCGGCAAAAAATATAAGTTGAAGCTGGCGCAGATCAAAAGGATTTTGGAGCAAAAGGACGACATCGAATTAGAAACCCCGGAACATCACCACCAGAAAGTCTCTTTGCTGTTTGATATGGTAGGAATGATGATGGCCGATAAGGTCATCGAAGAAGAGGAGATGGTGTTTTGCAAAAAAATGGTGAGAAGATTCGGTTATCAAGATAAACTATTGAACGAGATGATTGCGATGTACCAGCCAGGTGTCGATGAAATAGACAATTGGGAATCATTTGTAGACGAATCTATGGCCTATCAATTAAAACCTCAGTAATTACTGTATAAATGCATCTAAAATCCATGAATTATTTTAATCTTACTTTTTAAACCTTATAAAAACCTATATAAAATGTACAAACGAATATTAATACCAATACTAATGTTGATGATCTCTATGCAGTCTTCCATGGCGGGAGATGGCGCAGATCAATACCTCGGAAAGTGGGCACTCCATTTTGAAGGAGGAATGGGATGGCTTGAAGTGCGTAAGGAAAAAGGATTTTTAGATGCCGATTTATTGTGGATTGGCGGGAGTGTTACACCAGTGGCCAATGTCTATATTGCAAATGGAAAACTAGTGGCTACGAGGGCCTACAAAACTACGTTTGATAAGGCAGATGGCAGTAAGCGCGAGCATACTATCACCCATCTTTTGGAGTTGGAAGGAAAAGGGGATAAGCTCATCGGGACTATGACCATTCCGGCAAAAAATGGTGACGGTGCAAATATTTATTATATCCATGCCGATCGAGTACCACCATTGGCTGCAGCTCCTGACTTGTCTAAGATAAAATATGGTAAACCCATAAATTTGCTAAAAAATGGTATGTCGGATTGGAAACTGCTTGAACCATCTACAAAGAGTGGTTGGGATTTTGACAAGGGTATATTGGTAAATAACCCTGCTCAGGAAGAAGGAAAACCACATATTCGATATGGCAACTTGAGAACGAATGAAGAGTTTGAAGCTTTTAATCTGAAATTGAAGGTAAATGTGCCTGAAGGCAGCAACAGCGGGGTTTATCTGAAAGGTATATATGAAATTCAAGTGATGGATAGCTATAAAAAGGAATTAGATAGTCACCACATGGGTGCATTGTATAGCAGAATTACTCCGTCAGAATCGGCAGAGAAGAAGGCCGGTAAATGGCAGGATATGGATATTACACTATGTGACCGTCATGTGACTGTTATCTTGAATGGTAAAAAAATCATTGACAACCAGCCAGTTGAAGGAGTAACAGGAGGCGCAATGACCTCTGATGAGTTCAAGCCTGGCCCAATTTACCTTCAAGGCGATCATGGGTCTGTGAGCTATAAGGATATCGTGCTCACACCAATTGTGAAATAACAAAAAGTGTCTTAAAACCATGGGAGATTTGCACGCACTGATCTTCCATGGGTTTTGCCCATTTTATATAGCACAGGCCCTGATTTGGGAGGCGATTCCTTCCTGTTTTTCCTTAAACAGACGTACTAGTTTTTCGTCCCCTGATTGCAGTTGACGCATACGCTTGTCGCGAGAGCAATAGGCCTGAAAATTTTGATTGGCGACTTTTATTAAATAATTATCCCCCGTCAAGGAACATCTTCACCTCCATTACTTCATTGGTAAAATTCACTTCCATCTTTTTAAGAGGAGCTTTTTCCACATGACCACAAGGGTCAGGATTAAGGTAGTACTGGATCTTTTCATGTTGCATAGAGTTTATTGCTATATAAGACCCATTTTGCAAATGTAAGTGAGATGGATCAACAATAAGGGATTTTGTCGAGAATGCGTCATTGATTGAAGGCAAGTTTTCGCCCCTAAAATGCGCTTAAACCCATGGATTTATAGATTATTTCAATACATTTAAATTGCAACAAACCGATGAATTTCTGAAGCGGACATTATTTATTACAATTTCATTCCTTTTTGTATTTTCCATGTCACAGGCACAGAATAGCAATAGAGGTAAGGTGCTGGAGAGTTTGGAGTTTCAAAGCAAACTGATGGGCAAGAAGGTTAATTATACAATTTATCTGCCACCGGATTATGAAACTTCCAATAGGAAATACCCTGTGGTATATCTGTTGCATGGTTACTCGGATGATGACACAGGTTGGCTGCAATTTGGCGAAGCACCTTATATTGCCGACGAGGCCATTGCCAGTAGGGAAATTCCTCCGATGATCATCGTGATGCCAGACGGAGGCGTAACGTGGTTCTTAAATGATGTATCCGGGAAAAATCCGTATGCAGACATGTTTGCAGAAGAGTTTATTCCTTACATAGACAAGACTTATCGGACAAGGGCTTCCAAGGAGTTTCGTGGAATTTCGGGGCTTTCAATGGGCGGGTTTGGCGCGCTACACACTGCTATGCGCAATCCTGATTTATTTTCTGTCTGTGCTGCGTTTAGCGCTGCCGTGCGTACGGATGAGGAGATGATCAATATGGAAGAAGCCAAACA
>JAUHYU010000113.1 GCA_030426345.1 Bacteroidia bacterium | reverse complement strand
CCACAAAATTGATCGGGTCGATGATGCTGAAAAATTCTTTTGTTTCTTCCGAAAGGGCATCGAGGCCAAACATCAGGTTGAGGTTGCCTCCTGCTAGAGCTATGATCGGTACCTTGACGCGATCATCCACACCACTGAAAATAGTGCCTATAATCCCACCCAGACTTATACCATAATATCCAATGCGGTTTTTGTCGATCTCGCTTCTTGTTGACAAGAAATCAATGGATCGGCGCAGATCAAAAACTGTTTGCGCAATGATGTTTCGTGTCCAGTAGCGATACCCATCCGTCAGGCTAAATTCGTAGTCATGGGTTTTGCGTTCACCATGGTTATCAATATCTATACGAAAAACGGCATAACCATTTTTGGTAAAATATTGATTTCCCGCTTCGATATAATCCACCGTTTTTCTATCGCCAAGCCCATGCAGCAAAATAATTACAGGCAATGGTTTTCCATCATTTTTTGGAATGGATAACAAGCCGCTTACACGCTTGTCGTGTACACTTGTAAACGTTGCAGAATACAATTGATACCCAAGGGAATCAGAAAGAAAAGTCACCGAATCTTCCAGTGGCAATTCCCTGTCGTAGTCATAATAACTCTGTACGGAAAGTTCTTCCTTGGAAATGCACGATGCCAAAGCCGCCATGCAAAAGCACCAAAAAACCATGGATTTCATAAGCTTTTTTTTCATAGAATAATCGATTAGTGGACGAATACCTGCTTGTCGTCTGCCACAAACATCCGGGTACTTTCTACAAACTCATCTCCGTTGGGGTCAGTATATTTCAAATCTAAATAAAATGCCTTGTACCCGGATTTCGGATAGTCAACATCAACCTTGACCTCTTCGATGTTTTTCACATTGAGACTTTTGCCTACCCACTCTTCATCTCTAAAGTCCCGATCTTCTGAATCGGCAGACCAAACGATCGCATCGACCAAAAGCTCTGGCGTGGCCATGGCATTTAGATGGATTTTAGAAGCATTTTCTATCAAATCCCATTCGCATTCTGGGTAGCTTTGCTTTGTGATGGTATAGGAGAAAAAGGAACTCAAAGCCTGAAATGTTTGTTTTTTATCTCCCAATCCATGGCCGGCATTGGGGACATATTGTATAAAATTCTGGCCGGGAATGCTGTCCAAGTAATTTTTGATTGCATCTACAGGCCAGTATTCGTCTATTGTTCCGATGAATATCATTTTAGGCATTGTCAAGTTTTTGCGATATGAATATGGGTCAATCATTTTAGTGATTTTATCGCCACTTTCAGAACGAGCTTGCTGGGGGATTTCGAGTGCAGTATAATCCTGGATCTGTATGCTATATTCTTTCCAGACCTCCACTTGATAATCCAAGCTTACTGGCATGTTCAAAACGTCAATTACCATGGGGGCAATAGCCGTGACACGAGGATCATTTGCTCCGGTCAGCCAGGTAGTCCAGCCGCGCTTGGATGCTCCAGAAACTACAAACTGGTTCACATTTAAATTCAATTCTTTTTTTGTAAACTCCTGTACCGCAGTCATGGCTTTTACGGCACTTTTCACCATTGGGAAAAGCAGAGGCCAAGTGTAGTCTCCATCTTCTTTGAAGTTATGTAAAGTGTACGAAATTAATTGATCTTCAACTAAGTCACCTTCGTACAAAGGTTGGTTCGGCGTTTGCCGAATAATGCAGGTGACCGCACTGTTTTTCAAAGAAATATTCGCAAGACCTAAAGTCAGCTCATCGTCATTTTTACTCATATTTGGTTCGCCGTTTTTGACACTTCCTCCTGTAATGAACAAAAGCGCTTCTTCATATTGCACATTATCCGGCACGATGATGGTCAACTGATGCTTCCATGTAAATTCTCTCCATAGTTGAGAGGTGAGTTTGAGATCGTATGCTTTTACATGTTCATGTAGTTGGTAAGATTCCAGTACTTCCCATTGATATGTATGATCTCCATTGTCCAAATACCTTTGTAAGGCGGTTTCCGGGGTGATTGGGATTTCTTTTTTTGGAGTTGTACAACTAAAAAAAATGCAAAGATAAGCAAGGCTTATAATTAAAAATCGTGTTTTCATTTTACGTTGTTATTTATTTTCTTGAATGAGTTGAAGTGCTTCATCAATATATATTTCAGCAGTTCTTTCGCCGAGGCTGGTTCTGCTTATGTACTTGTATTTTTCAAAACTGTTGAAATCTTCCTTGGTCAAAATATATCCAAAGGCATCGTTGGTCAAGCCAAATAAGAATGGATGCTCAGTAGGCATATTTCGTTTTAAATAATATCCAATATTGGGTAGTGCTTCGCCTGGTATGGTAAGGATCTGAGCGTCGCCAATGTTTACAAGGTTGACGGTTGTTTGGATTTGATAGTCCTTGGTGACCTTTACTTTCATAGAGGAAAAATCTAGAATAGCTCGCATCATTTCAGAATCTATTGGAAATTCAACGGTTTTTGCCACACATTGTAGCCTTGGATTTTGTTGTTCTTTTGCTGGTTGAATAATCCTCAAGGCTTCGTCCGCCAGAAGTTCCCCTATGCGTTTACATTCTGCGTAGTCATTAGCTTCTTTTCCTTCAGGCCGTCGGTTGTCTGCTGTCACCATTCCTCCCTGAGCGCCATTCATAAATATGGCCATGCCACCAGTTTTTGCCTCAATTCGATCATACAATGGCCCACACAAATCAGGAGTGAGGATTCCTCTACCCGGCCCGATAACTTCAGGATGCACAGCATAATTGACCAATGTAGAGATTACTTTTCCTTTGTTTTTTCCGGTAGTGCCAATTGCTTGCATCACGCTACATCTTGGGTCGAATAAATCTGGGGCATAGTAATTATATGCTATTTTTCCATGGGCCTCACCATTAGCTGTTTTTAGGGTGGCAGGTTCAAGATTGGCAACTGCTTCGTTAACCGCATCTGCAATCTGTTGCACACACCATTCGAGGTATTTAAAATCTGCAAGCACTTCGCCTTTTTCATTGGGAAAGCCATAAGCATCGGGTGCACTGTGCGTGTGTGTGGCACCGATCATTACGTTTTCTGGAGCAATACCTTGGATTAATTTTCTTGATTGATCGCCTAATGCAGCAGGCCATCCTAAATTATCGACGCTGACAATGGCTACTCGTTCATTTCCTTTTTCCATCACTATGGCTCTGACGAACAAGTCGCCTTTTTTTTGCGTTACCGGGTCGGGTGTGCCAATTCCCCCGGATACTGGAAGCAAAGGGTCTGGTGTAATCAACCGTAGAGCGGCGCCTGCCTTGAAATCCTGCGCAGATAGGGAATAACCTAATGTGCAAAAAAACAGTGTAATGTAGGTGCAAAGAATTTTCATGATAGTAATGTAGTTTTTTAGCGGTACAAATATATAAAAAATAGTATGCATGCATACTATTTTTTATATGAACGGCTTGAATTATATACCTTTGGTCTTATTTAAATGGACTATTATAGCCATGGATAATTTATGGATTTGGGAAACTTCTGGAGCAAGGATGGTATTATTAGCAATCTGGTAAGTATTTATTCAAAAGACAAGAAAGATAAAGGGGTGACATCCTTTCGAACAAGATATAAATAGAATAGTAAACTTAATTTAACATGAAAAGGAAAACAACTTATTGGGCACTATGTATTATTGCCATATCAATGGCTGCTTTAACAGCGTACGATTTTAACAAACAAAATTCGGAGGTGGTTGTGTATACTCCGGCAAGTACAGGCATTACTACGAACTTGCTATATCCTACGCTCGTTCCAGATCGTATAATCCTAAATCTGACAAATGATCCAACACACTCTGTGGCTGTAAATTGGAGAACGGATACTACTGTGATACAATCTAAGGCTCAGGTAGCTGCTGCTACACATGGCCCGGAGTTTTTGAAAAATATTCGTGATATAAAGGCGAATAGAGAATTGTTGACACATAAACCAGAAAATGATCCTGAAGTTTCTGCTGCATATCATTCTGCAATTATTGATGGATTGGAGCCAGGGGCTAAATATGTATATCGGGTTGGTTCAGAAGATTACTGGAGCGAGTGGTTTCAAATCACCATGCCTGAGCCCGAAAAGAAAATATCCTTCGTCTATTTTGGAGATGCACAAACCAATGTAAAATCCATGTGGTCCCGCGTGATCCGTCAATCTTATGCAGCTATCCCAGATGTAGATTTTATGCTGCATGCAGGCGATTTAATCAATCGGCATGATAGGGATATTGAGTGGGGCGAATGGTTCCATGCAGGTTCTTTTATCCACGCCATGGTCCCAAGCGTGATGACTCCCGGAAATCATGAATATAAAGATGTAGTATTGTCGCCGCAGTGGAAAAAGCAATTTAACTTGCCTTCTAATGGTCCAAAAGGGATAGAGGAGCTTGAAGAAACTTGCTATCAGGTGAATTATCCAAACTTGAAGATTATTTCTCTTGACGGCGAACAAATAGATGAATCGGAGGAGTTTAGGAATGCCCAACGGGATTGGGTAGATTCCATATTAACCCATGATCCCAGACAATGGACTGCTATTACCTTTCATTATCCAATGTTCTCTACTAAGCCAAACAGGGATAATGTTAAACTCAGAGAAGAGTTTAAGCCTATTTTTGATAAACATAAAGTAGATATTGTGCTTCAGGGCCATGATCACGCCTATGGGCGAGGATTTGTAAAAAATGAGGTGGAAGGTGTCAATGTTAAAGATCAAATTTATGGAACTGTCTATGTGGTTTCCGTCAGTGGCCCTAAACAATATGAGGTTTCTGATGATCCTTGGATGGATCGGCGAGCAGCCAATACCCAGCTGTTTCAGATTATTACCATAGAAGGCGAAAAACTTTCCTACGGTGCTTATACAGCAACAGGGGAATTGTATGATGCATTTGATTTGTTGAAATCAGCCAATAAACCAAATAAAATGATTAACGAAATTCCGGATATTAAAGAAAGAACGGAACTTAAAAAATAAGCATGAAGAGGTTTTTTAGTGTAATACTATTTTTAATCTATACATCCTGTGCCTTAGCACAGGATGCTTTAGACCTAATCCAAAAGGAGTTTTTGGATGCTTCTTCATCAGTAGTGCTGGTAGCGTCCCATCGTGCAGCACACCAAAATTATCCTGAAAATTCATTGCCGGCCATTAAGGAAGCAATAAATCTGGGGGTCGATATAGTGGAATTGGATGTAAAGGTAACCAAAGATGGTGTAGCTGTGCTGATGCATGATCGTACAATTGATCGTACAACAACCGGCAAGGGAGAGCCATCAGAATATACCTTGAAAGAACTGAGAAAATTCAGATTACTACACAATGGTAAGCCAACGAAAAATCGCATACCTACTTTTGACGATGCACTCAAGTTAGTAAAAGGTAAAGTTATGGTAGATATTGATATCAAAACTGACAAACTGGATCCAATTTTAGAAGATATAAAAACAAATGGATGTGAAGATCAGGTGTTCTTTTTTGATAATGACTACCATGCTCTGCAATACGTCAGGTCTGTAGATGAAGATATGATGTTGATGCCAAGGGCCTATTCCTATGAAATGGCAGATTCTTCCATTGTTATGTTCCGCCCGGAAGTAGTTCATATTGATTTCTCCTTTTATAATCCTGAAGTTTCAAAATTGATCAAGTCGAATAATGCCCGGGTTTGGATTAATGCATTGGGGGAAATAGACCAAGCCATTGGCACACCAAAAGAAGATGAAGCAATTGATAAAATTCTCCAATATGGTGCGAACGTCATCCAAACAGACAAACCGGATTTACTGATAAAAGCATTGCGAAAGAGAAATTTGCATCCATAGCGTATTGATGTTTGTTATATTTGTTACCTTAAATTTTTGAAGTAGTTAACCAGTAAATATTGTCAAAAATAATAAGGTAAAACCATGAGAAATATCCTCTTTTTCTTGATCATTCTCGGATCGTGTACTTCAAAGCAGCAGACAGAAAAATCAGCGTCACCAATGACATGGTATAAAGGGAATACCCACGTCCATACAACACTTTGTGGGCATGCTGATTCTCATCCCGATACAGTAGCCGGTTGGTATTTAGATCGAGGGTATAATTTTTTGATCCTCAGTGAGCACAACCAGTTTATCGATCCGAAAAGTGTAAACCTTCCCAGAAATCGCCGGAAAGATTTTATTTTGATCCCAGGGGAAGAGGTGACGGATTATAAGCATGTACACACTACTGCTATGAACATTGATCGAGAAGTTCCTGTGAAATACCCTACGGATTTGTCTAAATGGAAAGATGCTCCGGCATGGAATATTAAGCCTTTTCTCATGCAAATCCATTCAGATTCCATAAGAAGTGTTGGAGGCATTCCAATCCTAAACCACCCGAATTGGCAGTCTGGAGTGGCTGCATCTGAAATAGAGCAGGTGAAAGGGCTGAATATGATTGAGCTGCACAATGGTCACCCGGATGCATATAATTTTGGTAACGAAAAGCATGCCTCAATGGAGCAAAAATGGGATTCGCTTCTAACAGCAGGGAGAAGGATATATGGAGTATCGTCCGACGATGCGCATCATTTCAAAAAATGGGGTGTAGATGAAAGCAACCCTGGCCGCGGTTGGGTAATGGTTCATAGCAATGATTTGACTCCGGATGCCATTACCGATGCGATGATCCAAGGAGACTTTTATGCTTCGAGCGGAGTGATGCTTTCAGAGATTATAGTATCAGAAAAAGGCTATGAAATCCATGTAGATGAAGAGGCAACCTACAAAGAAACCGAGAGTCCGTTTGTAGTTGGATATAAAAAAGATAGTGGCGAAGAAGGGTTTGTGATTGAGTATATCACCGATCGCGGTGAAATTATCATGAAAAAATCCAGTATTTTGGCAAAAGTTGAAATACCTGAAGGAATAAATTACATGCGCGGGAAAGTTACCTATTCCAGAAAGCGGTCTTCAGATTATGAACAATTTTTTGCGTGGACACAACCCATATTTCTAAAGTAAACTAAACATGAAGAACATGAAAATATTTATATATCCTATTAACTTTCTTTTGACAGTATTGATGCTGGCGATATCCACGCTTGCTGTAGGTCAAGAGCAGAAGTATTTCGAATCAGATGTAGAAACCATGAAAAAGCCATGGACTAATCTCGATTTTTATAATGACCCTGATAATTTTCAATTTGCCATTGTTAGCGATAATACAGGAGGAATGCGACCGGGGATATTTGAAAAGGGTGTTGAAAAACTCAATATGATGATGCCCGAATTCGTATTAAGCGTTGGCGATTTGATTCAGGGTTATACTCAGGATACCACCCAGATAAAGAAGGAGTGGGAAGATTTTGAGCAAAAAGTGGAGCCACTCAAGATGCCCTTTTTTTACCTTCCGGGTAATCATGATATTACCAATGACGTAATGCAAAAAGCGTGGGAAAGCCGATACGGCAGAAGGTATTATAAATTTGTATATAAGAATGTGCTTTTTGTTTTGCTCGATACCAACGACGATGATGATAACAACTTGACGATGGAGCAGTCAAATTTTGCCATTGAAGCCATCAACGAACATCCTGATGTACGGTGGACATTTGTGTTGATGCACCATCCAATTTGGAAATACAATACTGGAGGTAGATTTGAAAAAATAGAAGCTGCGCTCGGTGGTAGAAAACATACTGTATTGGCAGGGCATGAACACCGCTATCAATACATCAAAAGAAAAAACAGCAACTATTATGTGTTAGGTACTACCGGAGGCGGAACAGCACTACGCGGCAATCGTTTTGGAGAGTTCGATCACATTGTTTGGGTAACCATGGCAGATCAGGGGCCTGTGATGGCCAATTTGAAACTGGATGGCATTCTTTCACATGACATTACCAATGAAAAGACTGCGGTCATGGCGAGGTCTATGCTGGCCAATACCAATTTCAAACATCTGATGTTGACCAACCAGGGCGAGGATTTTACTGACGGAACAGCATATATGCGATTTCAAAACACTGCTGATGTAGCGCTACAAGTAGAATTGTCGTTTTACCACCACCACCAAGTAGACATTGAGCCATCAAAAAAGAACATCGTAGTTGGCCCTGGGGAAGAGAAAATCATGGAGATAGCCATGAATGCACAATCGGCTGTCAAATATCGTGAACTAGGCTTGGCGCAATATTATTGGCGATTGAGCTATCCCGGTGTGGAATATGAGGATTTTTATTTGGATGGCAATGCCGATTTTCCCATTGAATCTAGCACACCTGATTATTATCAACCACAAACTGCCCAGTTTGTTGATAATGCGGCTATTAAGTTTAACTATCCATTCAAAAGCTTGAATACACAAGTTCGTATTGATGGAAAAAACATGGATTCTAAGGCCTTTTCTAAAGATATCCAAATCACAGAAACGACAGACATAGAGGTGCGCTTGAAAAATAGTAAAAATCAATTTACTGCTCCGGCAACCAAAAAATACGAGAAGATTGATTTTATAAAAGGAAAGAAAATCAGAAGAGCTCAGCCTGGTTTGGATTACGCATACTACGAAGGGAAATGGGACGGAATTCCGGATTTTGGAGTAATGTCACCATTGCAAAAAGGTGTAGCAAATGATTTTTTGGTGGGTGATATAGCTGTGAGAAAGGATCTATTTGGCATTCGCTATTCCGGATACATAGACATTCCCGAAGATGGCATGTATTATTTTCAGATCAAAGCTGATGACGCAGGCGTGCTGAAAATAAATGACAAAATTATATGTATAGATGGAACAAGCGAGGTTCTGAATTATCCAAATATTGCGAACTCCGGCGCTACGGCCTTGCGACAAGGAATGCACCCTGTGGAAATTGATTTTGTCGAAAGCCATGGAGGGGAGCGATTGAGGTTGTACTACAAAAAATCAGAAGAGAGTTCATGGAATTTCATGGTATTAGATGACTTTTTTAAGACAACAAGTAGGAAGAAGTAGCCATAAACAAGTATTAGTAAAAGGAAATTAATATAAAATTGCAATATGAATGTTAGGCAAATAGTGGCTTTAGGAATGGTATTCTTAATGGCTTTCTCTGCTTGTGGCGATAAAAAGGCAGATAAGAATCATCAAGAAGAAATAGTAAAAGAACCATCAAACTGGGCGGAGAGGCTGGGTTATCCTGCCGGGAAAAAAGTAATCATGCTCCATTCAGATGATGCAGGAATGTGTGAGGAAGCAAATATTGCTACAATAAATTTACTAGAGGCTGGGCACATCCAGTCAGCGGCAGCTATGCCCCCCTGTCCCGACTTTGAAGGAATGATCGATTGGGCAAAGGCCAATCCGAAAGCAGATATTGGATTGCATTTATGCTTGACTAGTGAATGGAAGACCTATCGCTGGCCTTCTGTATTGCCACCAGAAGAAGTTCCAGGATTGATCGATCCCGATGGCAAACTATGGCGGAGTGTTCCCGAAGTGGTGCAGAACGCTACTCCTGAAGAAGTTGCCAAGGAAGTACGTGCCCAGATTGAAAAATCCATTGCATTGGGATATCGACCCGATCATATTGATACACACATGGGCACGCTTTACGGAAGTACTGAATTTGCCAAGGAATATTTAAAAATCGCCATGGAATATGGCATACCTGCCAATGCGATAGACATGTCTAACCAACAAGTTGTTGATGGATTTCGCAAGAAAGGATACCCAATTACAGATGAGTTGGTTGAATTCATGGGAAATTATACCCTTCCAAAGCTGGATAATTTTACCAGTGCACCTAATGCAAAAACGTATGAAGAAAAGGTTCAAGTTTTTAAAGATTTAATCAATTCTTTAAATCCTGGCTTGACGGAGATTATTTTTCACCCCTCGGTGGAAACGGGTCAATTGAAAACCATTACAGGTTCATGGCAGCAACGTGTTTGGGAGGCTAAGATGTTTGCTGATCCTGATTTGATACAGTTCTTTGAAGATGAAGGAGTCATCTTTACGGATTGGAAAGAAATCATGAGGCGATTTAATAAGACAAAATCATAGATGTTAATTAATAAATAAGAAATGGGAAGAATAGTCACTTTCACAAATCACATACGGTCTATCATAGTTGTATTAGTTATTTTAATATTTCAAGGTTGCCAAACTGTGCCAGAAACTCCGGCAGCATCTGACAAATACAGGTTGGTATGGAATGAAGACCCAGCAACGAATATTACCGTGGCTTGGGATCAACACGAAGTGGCCAATGCCCAGGTGATGTACGGAACAACCGATCAGGGAAAAAAATTCTGGAAATACCCATCTTCAAAAAAAGTAGATCGTGTGTTAGATAAGTATGATATGACCACGCATTTTGCCAAACTTTCCGGTTTGGAGCCAGATCAAGAGTATTATTTTGTAATCAAAGATGATAAGGGAGTTAGTGAACGATATTGGTTTCGCACAGCTCCGGACAAGCCAAAGGCATTTACTTTTGTAGCTGGAGGCGATTCTAAAAGTGACGGTGATGCGCTGGAGGCGTCCCGAGCTTCTAATCGGATCGTAGCAAAACTTCGGCCTTTGTTCGTCATGTTCAATGGTGATTTTTGTAGTGGGAATGGCACTGTTCCGGAAAGGTGGCACCTGTGGTTGAAGGATTGGCAAGAATTGACCACCACTACGGATGGACGAATGATTCCGATTTTCCCAGTTCATGGAAATCATGAAAATGGAGATCATGGCAATTTGAATTATATTTTCAACGCACCATATCATGACAATGATTCCTCAAAGATTTACTATTCCGTTTCTTTTGGTGGAGACTTTTTTCACACCATAGCACTCAACTCATCGGTGGGTGTAGGAGGGAATCAGCGGGATTGGCTTGAAAAAGACCTAAAATCCCATGAAAATTTTACGTTTAAAATCGCAGGGTATCACAAGCCAATATGGCCACATACAGAAAGTAAAAGGGAAAACCCTGAAGAATACAATGAGTGGGCACATTTGTTTTATGATTACGGATTGGATGTTTCGCTGGATGGCGATTCGCACATGAGCAAGATCACTTATCCTTTACGCCCTGACAGCGCTGCGGTTGATTCTTATATGGGATATGTTCGCGATGATGAGCGCGGCACTATGTTTATGGGAGAAGGAAGTTGGGGAGCACACCCGAGAGCAAACAACGACGACAAGCCTTGGACAATTAAGAGTTTTAGTGGGAATCAGATTAAGTTGATTCAGGTAATGCCAAAAGATGAAAACTTACCGGATCGCATGAGTATTTATACCATTCTTAGTGCAACTTATGATGACGAAGATAAGCAGACTTTGTACGATGCGGCTGTAGAAACGCTGACAGAAGATAATCTTTTTAAAGTTCCTGCAAATGCGGAATTGGTGGAAAATGGACCTTACGGTACTGAAATGAAATATCCTTTTGTCCTCAATAATGTCGAGGAACCTGTCGCAAACTAAGCCTAAATGACATAAGCGATGATTTTGAAATTGATGGAGAAACAATGGTTTTTATTGGCTTTTGCGATCATCCTGCTTGGGGGGTGCGATGCTGATAAGCATGAAGCCTTACAGCAAACTACCATTCAAAAAAGCATCATTTTTCCATTGCAAAAAGAACATGTTCATGGGCCAACAGTCGTAGAGTTGCCAAATGGGGATTTGCTGTCGGCTTGGTTCCAGGGGTCAGGCGAGCGGTGGGCCGATGATGTACGTATCATGGGTTCGCGTCTTGAAAAGGGGGATTCTACTTGGTCTGAGCCATTTCTTTTGGCGGATATTCCCGGTTTTCCGGATATCAACCCAATGATGTTTATGGACACCAAAAACCGCTTGTGGCTCATGTGGTATCCGGTCTTAGCCAATCAGTGGGAAACTTCCATTCCAATGTACCGCATTAGTGAAGATTACCAAAATCCCGGAGCACCGGTATGGGCATGGCAGGATATTATGTTGGTAAAACCTGGGGACAAGACTGAACGCGGCATTCAGGAAGGTGATCGCTTTGTAGAAGGCGTAAAAAAGCAAATGGAGGAATATGAAGTCTATTTTAAAAGTGAGCTCTTGCCGACTTTTCCTGATGATCAGCATGACTACGTATTGAATAGATGGGCACGGTATAAAGCTCGGGTAGATAGTTTGGCTGGGGGAAGGAACATGATGCGAAAAGGAAAAATCATGGCAAATGGCGAAGAAAAGGACACAACTTTGGGTTACCCGATTTCCAGAAGAATTGGCTGGCAGACGAAGAACAAACCAGTGATTATTAGTGATAGAATTATCGTACCGCTTTATTCTGATGGGTTTAGCTGCTCGCTATTTGCTATTACCGACGATTTGGGCAAAAACTGGAAATATAGCAATCCTGTGATTGGAGGCATTGGTATCCAGCCTACTATTGCTGTGGGCAAGGATGGAAACTTGGCGGCATACTTGCGAGACAATGGCCCTCCGCCAAAGCGCATGCAGGTGACAAAGTCTGAGGATGGAGGTGTCTCGTGGTCCATAGCTAAAGACATAGATATTCCCAATTCTGGAGCTGGCTTTGATATGACGAATCTACAATCTGGAGAATGGATCATGGTTTACAATGACACGGAAGAAGGTCGGTATGATCTCACAGTGGCCATATCTGATAATGATGGAAAATCATGGAAGTGGAAAAGACAAATCGAGCATGATAATCGCGGATTGGAAGAAGGTACAGCGAGTCATTATCCAGCCATCATCCAGGGAGCAAATGGTATTGTGCATGTCACATATAGCTTCCATCATAAAGACCGTAAAGAAAAGCCCGATAAAACCATCAAATATGCTTCTTTTCCAGTAAGCTGGGTGAAAGAGTGATACTGCCCAAAGTGTAACTAAAGGTGATTTTGGCAATATGGATATTCCAAGCGATAGTCAATTTTAGTCAAAATGCGTGTGTCAAGTTTTGGATAAAAGGCTGGAGTACGCTGAATAAAAATGTTGCACGTTATGCGAATAAAATAAAAGACCAATACTTCGATATTGAATGGATAATTGAATTGATTAGGGAACAAGAACCCGATAGACTTGACTAATTGACCAATTGAGAAAGTCTGACAGGAAAAAATGGATGCGACAACCCTATATCTGTTTTGTATCAGGAGAGCGACCAAATCAACTAGATTCAGAATGGCAATTTGAGGAGAACATAGTTTTGGAACATGAAACGGAAGGAATAATCGTGCTTGACATTCTTAAAGATGGGAGAATTGGCGGAATAGAATTTGTTAACCAAATTCCAGAATCATGAATAGAACTCAACTATAACGACATTTGCCATGTCGAATCTATATCGTAGGGCTTTCAATCCGGTTTAATATATTCACTTGTGGGCAATGGTTAAACCCATATAAGCATTCGTAATGGGGTACGGACAAGCCCACAAACCGCGGCAATGCATCACTTTCATATTTGGACTGTAGTAACTTTTAAGTTACATTTGTTGTGTGAACAAAATCAGAGAAGTAATAGCATATAAACATTACTTTGAAGAGTTTCTTAAGAACCAATCAACTAAGGTACAAGATAAAGTCTTCAAAATAATTGAAGCTATTGAGACTCTCGAACGAATACCAAGTCAATATCTCAAACACCTTGAAAATACAGATGGTCTCTATGAAGCAAGGATTAAATTGGGGTCGAACATTTGGCGGGTATTCTGCTTTTTTGATAAAGGGAAATTGGTGATACTTCTGAACGGGTTTCAGAAGAAGTCCCAAAAGACACCTAAGAATGAAATTGAAAAAGCACTTAAATTGAAGTCAGAGTATTACAATAATAAATCGAGAAAACATGGAAACTAAATCGTGGAAGGCAATTAAAGATGACGTTTATGGAGTTGAAGGAACTTCGAGACGGGACGAGTTGGAACGAGAAGCCTCTAGTTTCTCAATCGGGCTGCTTTTAAGAAAAGCCAGAGAAGATAAACATCTCACCCAGGAGCAGCTTGGAGAACTCGTTGACAAAAAAAGGACTTATATATCAAGAGTAGAGAACGATGGAAGCAACCTTACACTCAAAACACTCTATGATATTGTTGAAAAAGGTCTGGGAGGTAAAGTAACAATTAGTATTGACGTGTAAAAACGAACCGCAACATCGCTATTCGACATTTGCCATGTCGAATATTTATTATAGGATTTTCCATCCGATTTAATCTATGCACTCATGGATTTTATAGGCTTTTTTGAAGCTAAAACCAATCATTCGACCCAAGCTACTGCTTTAGTAAACTCAGGGTTAAAAGGATTTTCCAGCTTCTTGAAATTGATAATCCTGAAATTATTAAAACAATACGGCCTTTTTATAGGTATTTGGTCATATTCAGGAAGACTTATTATTTAACACTGTATTATTGGCGTACATTATGCCAAAATGGATACAGACAAAGAAATATTCTACGACCCGAACGTCAAAGTTAAGCACTTTAAGAAAGGGGAATTTATTCAAAGCAAAGGAGGCGTCAGCCAAAATGTTTTTCATATCAGGAAAGGGTTGGTAAGAAGTTACTTAATAGATGCCAAAGGGAAAGAACACATTTTCATGTTTGCTTCCGAAGGGTGGGTAATTGCTGACATTGAATCAATAGAATTCCATCAGCCTGCGCAGCTCTTTATAGATTGCATAGAGGATTCAGAAGTGATAATACGAAATCGGGAAAACCAAAACCTGAATTTTAGTGATGAGGAAGCTGTGAAAGAAAAACTCACACAACTATACAGAAGAATGGGCATGTTGCAGCGTAGGATCATTATGCAGATGAGCGCTCCCGCCGCAGAAAGGTATGACTGGTTTTTGTAAACATATCCTGATTTGCCAAACAGGATACCGCAATACATGATTGCTTCTTATCTGGGAATCACGCCACAGGCGCTGAGTATAATTAGAAAGGAGTTAGCGCAAAAGCAATAGATTTCTTAATCTAGATGAATGCACAACAAAACATAATTCCAGAAATTTACCTTTAAAAAAATGAAAATGGATAAGGAATACACTAATGGTGAAATCACCATCAAATGGCAACCCAAGAAATGTCAGCACGCAGGGATTTGTGTCAAAATGCTGCCCAAGGTTTACAATCCTAAAAACAAACCCTGGATTGCGATTGAAAACGCCTCTACCGAAGATCTGAAAAGGCAGGTGAGCCAATGCCCTTCAGGAGCATTGAGTTATACCCTAAACCAATAAAGGCAGTATGCGCATGTCAGAAATAGTTGGCTATTAACCCATAAAAGCAGATCGTATTTTAATGGGCGTCTGGAACAGGTTTAATTTAATTGGTTAACAGATTGTCACTCCCTAGCAGAACAAGGAAAAATCTAAAAGCGGGTGATTTTTCCCAGTTTCGCATTATATGTTTTTCATTACATTTTCTGTAATTCTGTCGCATCTGCTAAAGCCAAATTCAAAGACATCTTTGTCAACCGATAGCTCATAGAGCTTTTCTTTGAGCATTTCTTTGGAGCGGTGCAAGCGTACTTTTACATTGGCGACCGTCAAGTCTAAAGCAACAGCGATTTCTTTAAGGCTCATTTCCTCCACTTCTTTCAATATATAGACGGTCCTATATTTTAATTCCAAACCGTCAATGGCATTTTCCAATAACTGTTTTGCTTCGTTACGTATCATTTTGTCCTGTGGATTAGATTGTGTGTGATCGGGAATCTCTAATACTGCATCACGATCTAAGTCATCCGACTGATCGTTTAAATGATATAACTTGCCTTTTTCTTTTAACT
>JAUHYU010000112.1 GCA_030426345.1 Bacteroidia bacterium | reverse complement strand
GTACTTTATATACTTTTTTTCCTTTTGGACCAGTTTGGTGTGTTACCAACTGCATGCCCAATATTTGCTTGGAAATATCTTCTACCTCCTGCATGTTTTTGGCAAGCTTGACCCCGCCACCTTTTCCTCTTCCTCCGGCATGAATCTGCGCTTTTACCACCCACCAGCTCGTTCCGGTTTCTTCGGACAATTTTTTGGCTGCTGATACGGCTTTCCCCGGAGTGTCAGCAACGATTCCTTCCTGGATTTTTACACCGTATTTTTTAAGTAAGTTCTTAGCTTGGTATTCGTGAATATTCATTTTTGCTCAAATTTTCGGCTAAGCTATGGCTTTATAGAATATTTACCAAAAGTTGCCTATTGATTAAAAAAAAACTTGTTGTTTTTCGGGGCAGGGCGAAAAGAATTCAACGAATTTCTTATGTTTGGATTAATTTTAATGTAGCACTTGATACCGGATGATTCTCAAAGGAAAGCAATTGACTAAATCGTATGGAGATTTGAATGTTTTGAAGGGAATCGACATTGAAATTAAGAAAGGGGAGATTGTTTCTATAGTTGGTGCTTCTGGAGCCGGGAAAAGTACGTTGCTACATATTCTTGGCACATTAGATGAGGCAGATGCTGGCGATTTATTTATAAAAGAAAAAAATGTCACTCACCTGAATGGCAACCAGATGGCGCAATTTCGCAATATGAACATCGGTTTTGTTTTCCAATTTCATAATCTGCTTCCTGAATTTACAGCTCTCGAAAATGTCTGTATTCCCGGGTTTATAGGCAGGCAAAATTCTAAAGACGTAGAAAAAAGGGCTATGGAGTTATTGGACATGCTTGGGATTGCTGATCGAAAAAACAACAAACCGTCGGAGCTTTCCGGAGGTGAGCAGCAGCGTGCCTCTGTGGCTAGAGCTTTGGTCAATGGTCCGGAGATTGTCTTCGCCGATGAGCCCAGCGGTAATTTGGATTCAAAAAATGCCGGTGAACTCCATGAATTGTTTTTTAAGCTGCGCAAAGAACTCAACCAGACTTTTGTGATCGTTACACACAATGAGCATTTGGCACAGATCGCAGATAGAAAGCTGGAAATTCGGGATGGACTGATTGTCACTTAGTTTTGCCGTGACTTTTCCTATTTAGCTTTCATGGATTTTGAAGGCTTTTTCGGTATTAATTTCCTAAAGAGGGGTTTACTATGACGAAAGGGGTTTGGCTCATGATGGGGGCTACTTTGTTTTTCTCACTGATGAACGTGGCAGTAAAGCTTCTTCCCCATATTCCTGCGGTTGAAATTGTATTTTTTCGCTCGTTGGTTTCGCTGGTAATTAGCCTGGGATTTCTAAAGGCATCTAAAATTCCGATATGGGGGAAAAATCATAAATGGTTGATTTTGCGTGGAGCTTCTGGTGCAATGGCGTTGATTTTATATTTCAGGCTAATGCAGGAAATCCCCTTGGCGAGTGCTACAACCATATTATTTCTATCACCTGCATTTGCTACCATCTTGGGAGTATTCTTTGTAAAAGAAAAAGTGAGACCCGTTCAATGGATATTTTTCTTGATTTCATTCATTGGGATTGTGATGGTCAAAGGGTTTGATGCCAGAATCGGTACGATTTATTTATTGTTGGGGTTTAGCTCTTCATTGTTTTCAGGTGTTGCGTATAATTGCATTCGCAAATTAAACACCACAGAACATCCTCTGGTTATCATCTTTTACTTTCCCCTAGTGACACTCCCAATTACAGGCATTTGGACGTATTTTAACTGGGTTGCGCCACAAGGTTTAGATTGGTTTATTTTATTGATGGTAGGGCTTCTGACCCAAATTGCACAATATTTCATGACGCGTTCATTTCAAACGGAAGAAATATCCAAAGTGGCTAGCTTACGATATTTGGGGATTGTGTATGCATTGGTATTTGGCTTTTTATTTTTCGATGAGAAGTTTGGCTATCTGGTCTACTTTGGGATGGTATTGACTATTTTGGGAGTTGTTCTAAATATTTGGTTCAAGCATCAATTGAATTCTGACCGCAATATTTTCGGAGGTAAGTTGATGAATTAATAAAATTTGAATCCTTGATAATTGCGTAAAAATATTACTTTTGCTGCGGATCAAAATTGAATGAATTATGTCAGGACATAGTAAATGGTCGACCATAAAGAGGAAAAAAGGTGCGGCCGATGCTAAGAGAGGAAAATTATTTACAAAACTTATCAAAGAGATTTCGATAGCTGCACGAGAAGGTGGTGGCGATCCCGAAGGCAATCCTAGACTGAGGCTGGCAATTTCCAATGCCAAAGGAAATAACATGCCAAAGGATAATATTGAGCGCGCCATCAAGAAAGCAACGGGCACTGATGCAGATCAATATCAAGAAACAACTTATGAAGGCTACGCTACCAATGGAGTAGCTGTATTTGTTGAGTGCCTTACTGATAATACCAACCGAACGGTTTCAAGTGTGCGCGCAGCATTTTCTAAACATGGAGGGAATTTGGGTACAAATGGCTCTCTGGAATTTATTTTTGACAGAAAGGGTGTGTTTACCATAAAGTTGGAAGAGGGGATGGATGAAGACGACCTAACACTTGAAATTATCGATGGAGGAGCCGAAGATGTTGAGTCCGAGGATGGATATTTGTCTGTTACATGCGATATAAATGATTTTGGTGCTGTTCAGAAAAAAATTGAAACTTTGGGAGTTGAATCAGAAAACGCAGAATTGCAGCGTATCCCAAATACCATGGTGGCTCTTGATGATGAAAATTTTGGAAAAGTCATGAAACTAATAGATGCACTCGAAGATAATGACGATGTGCAAAAGGTTTTTCACAACCTTGATATTACTGAAGAGCAAATGGAATTGATTTAGACCATTCCAGTAGATCGGGTAGGAGTTATTGCATTGACCCGTGAGGGCAAATTTAGGCAGAAAAAGCCTTTAAAATCCATGAAAGAGTAAAGAAAAATAATAGACAAAAAAAGGCCTGAAAGTTAACTTTCAGGCCTTTTTTATAATCATCTAAAAGTGGATTACTTCACAGAATCCATATATTGAATCAGGTCAACAACTTTGTTTGAATATCCCATTTCATTGTCATACCAAGAAACAACTTTTACGAAGTTAGGGCTTAACTGAATACCAGCACCCGCATCGAAAATTGAAGTTCTTGGGTCTCCGATAAAGTCATTAGAAACAACTTGATCTTCAGTATATCCTAATACTCCTTTCAAATCTCCTTCAGCAGCTTTTTTCATAGCAGCGCAAATTTCTTCGTAGGTAGCCTCTTTTTCAAGTCTTACCGTCAAGTCAACTACAGAAACGTCAGGAGTAGGTACTCTAAACGCCATGCCTGTAAGCTTACCATTCAATTCAGGAATAACTTTTCCTACTGCTTTGGCAGCTCCTGTAGACGATGGAATGATGTTTTGACCAGCGCCTCTTCCACCTCTCCAATCTTTCATTGATGGTCCATCAACGGTTTTTTGAGTAGCAGTAGCGGCATGTACTGTAGTCATCAAGCCTTCTTTGATTCCCCATTTGTCATTGATTACCTTGGCGATGGGTGCCAGGCAGTTGGTAGTACAAGAAGCATTGGATACGAAATCCATGTCGTTGCTATAGGACTTGTTGTTTACGCCCATTACAAACATTGGGGTGTCGTCTTTAGACGGAGCCGACATAATAACTTTCTTAGCACCGGCAGCTATGTGTCCTTGAGCAGATTCTTTTGTCAGGAATAATCCTGTAGATTCCACAACATATTCTGCTCCAACTTCGGACCAATTAAGGTTAGCAGGATTTTTTTCAGCAGTCACCCTGATTGTCTGGCCATTCACGATCAACTGACCATCTTTTACTTCAACATCTCCTTTGAAATTTCCGTGGGTAGAGTCATATTTTAGCATATAAGCCATGTATTCCACATCGATAAGATCGTTGATTCCAACAACTTGAACATCAGATCTGTCAGCTGCAGCCCGAAAGACTAATCTTCCTATTCTTCCAAAGCCGTTTATACCAATTTTAATCATTTACTTTTTGATTTAGAATTAAACAAAAAACTGAACACAAAAGTACTATGGTTTTCGTAAAAAACAACTGACTATTGTCATGAATTCGTTAAAGCAATATAATATTTTAATAAAATTATGATATAGATATTTGTAAATAAAAAACAGCTCTCTATATTTGCACTCGCAAAACGCAAATGGTCCGTTCGTCTAGGGGTTAGGACGCCAGGTTTTCATCCTGGTAGCAGGGGTTCGATTCCCCTACGGACTACTTTTTAGAAATGTATAAAGCTCGTAATCAATAGGTTACGAGCTTTTTTTATGACTTACGGTCAATATTACGGTCAATTTTTGAGTTTATCATAATTGTCCAAAATGAACTATCACCCATGCTTGTCATTTTTCCGAGAACCACTTTTCTATTTATAGGAAGCTTTGGCTTTCTTTTTTTATTATAAAATCGCCCTACTTATCCAAGGGAAACCATTATGCAATTCGCCTCACCAGCCCACTTTCAGGTTAAATCCGGGCATTATGCCTATCCGTTCATTGTAAGATAATATCACCATCGATATCTAGTTTTTTGTGCAAGGCTTTGGCAACGTCCAAGGTTATTTCCCGTTTGACCGAAAGATAATCGCTGATCCTAGAGGCACTGGTACTCAATATGACCGCGAGATCTTTCTTTTTCAGCTTCATTTCAAACATCCTAAGTTCAATTACCTCGATAAGTGAAGGCAGCCCTATAGGATAATGCTCTTCTTCATACGCCTCGATAATATCCGATACTTCCATGAGTTCGATGGCCATTGGATCTGTTTCAGGCATGCTATAGTCAACAATGTCCAGCAAGTGTTCCAAACGGATGTTCACCTTTACATTAGCTTCGTTTGTGATGATATTTTTCATAACTTAAATTTCATCAATGTCTTTTATTTTGTTGTAATCCCTGTGTTTGCCCACCCATCCGATAAAGACCCTGCGGTAAACAAACCTGACAACCGCCAGATCCGGTAGTGGTTGCCCTTTTGCGTTAAGAACGAACCTGTTGTTCCCCACATGATCCACCGAATTGAACCCAAATTATGCAATAGATCACATCTGATAATCTAATTCTTAGAATAGTTCAATCGTATAAGCAAATATAAATCTAAAAAGTTTCTTTATTAAGAAATTTAGAAGGTCTAATGTAAGGCATTAGATAATAGTACAATTTTGGATAAATAAATCACATAACCATTGTGGTTTTTAATTTAGTTACAATCTCCTTAAGATTCAAGCAGTTAAATGGGAAACAAGTTTCCAATGCATAATGCGGGTTTAATATCATATACCGTACCGTATGTAGGCGTGTTTCAGTCACCTGTTCGGTAGATACTCACTTCAATTGTCAAAATTAGTAAATGGTATAATCGTATCAGAAGTCCGAGTTATCAAATTGCATATTCGACCAATCCCCCAATAATTCTACTTGGCTATCCGCAAAACGTTTTCTGCCTTTTGCCGCTGGTTTGAATATAACGTAGGTTCTACTTTATGGGCATGTTGGGTACGAAGCTCTACCCCAAGAACTTTGCTTTTTTTACAATTTTGAATAAGCGTTGGCAGATCCCAATCCGTTACCCAGTGTTAACAGGCCCTAGTATGTCTTAGCGAAACCATCTGCATAAGCACTAATTTCAGCATCGGTCAAATGCCAGCCAGAACTCACAATGACACGGTACATGATGGTTAAGGCTTCGCCGGCAGGAATAACATAGTTCAATTCTTCTTTCCCTTCCGTGAAATCCTTCGCGCCAAATGGATTGGCAGCAAATAACCCATAACCGCGCGCATGCCAAAATGTTGGGTAACTAAGATTTTTAGGATGGTCGCAAATAACTAAAGAGACTTTTTCGTCTCCGATACTTCCATAGAGATCCATCCATTTTGCACGTGTGCCCCAAACTGCCTCTCCGCTAGCTGCCTCGCTACTTCTATAGTTTCCGGTTACCCCTTCATTCGTCATCTTCTTTACTGTCGTAGGATGACCTTGGGCATCAGTTAAAGTCACATCATCTTTCGAAGGTAATTCTAACTGTCGGGCAACACGAATACCAAACATCCCTTCCTTCGTATCTTTAAAAGATACCGGTTCCCCTGCGGCCGTTAAAGTCGTGAGCCGGTCAATAATGCGTGTGGGGCCATCAGCGATAAAGTGATATTCTGTACTTTCGGCCAAAAGTATTTTCCCCGCAGGATCAATCCAATTTGCCTTTGCTACCATTGAGGCTTCTCCGGCACCTTCGATTAACTGCTCAACGTTGAGATGTTTTATCACTCCGCCATTAACATTTTTTACTCCTTCGGAGCCATTGCCCCAGAAATCATAACCGTTGACGTTGCCATAGTTCAACCAAACACCCACCTGGTGCATATGATCTGTTCGTTCGCCCTCCCTAGTTTCCAGAGGGAATCCGCGGGTAATTACAGTTCCATTGGAAGTTAGAACAGGGTATAAAATAGGTTTATATATATTGTCAGGCCAACGATACGATGTAAAAAGTTTACCGTTGACCATAACATCGATCTTTTGATCAGCCACATGCTCAATAAATTTTATTTCTGGTGCTGAAGCCTGTGCTTCTTGAACCTGTTCATTCGGTTTTTCGGATTTAAACTTACAGGACAGAAAGGAAAAAAAGGTTAGGAACCCAATGAAAATTGATAGTGATTTCATGTTTTTTGATAATTTATGGTGATTGATTTTCTAACATCACCCGATAGGCTAAACTATATCCGGAACAACATACGGTGAGCGGTAATTTCTGGTCAACATTGCATTTGCTTCGGAATCATTCTCAAACTTTTCATATTGGCCTAGAAATTTAAGTTCGCGTCCGCCAAGGCGATATGAAATATTTGCCATATGTGGAAGTGCGGCTGAATAGAAGCCCTCATTGATATCACAATTTAATGTCTCAGCTGTACCAGAGCGCATTGCGTCAATAAAATTAGCATAATGATTGCCATCATCCTCCCGCTCCGAGCCAGCAAAAGCTTCATTTTCCCCTTCTCTGAAAGCTTTCCAAGTGCCCCCTTTAATTTCGAGATGTCCATCACTGCCGTAAAAAATATTTCCAACTTCGATGCCGAGTTTTCCTTCCGTATTTGTAGATCTTCCCCGGGTTTCAAATTCCAGCATTTTGTCATCACCATACTTAAATATAGCGCTCAGTGTGTTAGGGGTTTCTTGGGAAGTTTTGTCACTCCCATAGGCATTAACGCCCCCATATACCTCATAACCAGGAGTTTTCTGCGAACTCTGGCTCCCTTGGAAACCATAGATGCCGCCCCTAGCATAAACAGAAACTGGATGTTCGTTTTTACTGAGTCCCCAACGAGCTATATCAAACTGGTGTGGCCCTTGATTACCCGTGTCCCCATTTCCTGTATCCCAATACCAGTGCCAATTGTAATGACCTCGTTTTTCACTGTATGGACGATAAGGTGCTGGCCCTAACCAACGGTCGTAGTGAAGGGTTGAAGGAATTGCCCCCTCCTCCGCCACACCAAAAGAATCACGTTTTTTATAGCAAAGACCTCGGGCCATATATACTTCTCCTATCCCTCCCTCATGAAGAAAATTAATCGCCTCTCTTACATTTGCGTTTGAGCGGTTGTTGTGACCTACCTGAACAAGTCTATTGTACTTTTGCGATGCTTCCACCATTTTACGCCCCTCCCAGATATTATGAGAAGCCGGTTTTTCGACATACACATGTTTACCGGCTTGACAAGCCCAGATAGTTGCCAATGCATGCCAATGGTTCGGCGTTACAATAGAAATAACATCAATCTTCTTATCGTTTAATACTTTGTGAATATCCCATTCCGTTTTAGGCATGACCCCTGTTTTATCAACCACTGTTTTCGTACGCGAAGCAAAAAACTGTTCATCGGTATCGCAAAGAGTAATCAATCGCACATTATGGCTATCTTTTAAATCGCACCATGCGTTAACGTGAACATATCCTTGGTTTCGGATTCCAACCAAGCCAAGATTAATACGATCATTTGAACCTATTATGGAAGCATATGATTTCGCACTAAATCCCATGGCTCCAATCATTATTCCTGTAGTTCCCAGTGCACTTTTTTTGATAAAATTTCTTCTTTCTGACATCTTTTATTTGCTATTAAAGTATTTTGAATAATTAGGATTGCTCGAGGCTCAGTATTGAAGGTATCAAGTTCGTCTATTTTTTAGTTCAACCTCGAAGGTTTTTTTTAACGTATTCTTTTGAGCTTCTTTTTTATCGATATAAATTGTTAGTTAGCCACATATAATTCGTTATGATTGGTTGGTTCGATAATTTGAAAAAGAATCGAAAGTTCTGTGCTTTCCCAGGCATATTCCCTATTACAAACATAAAACCAAAACTGGACTTGCCATAAATATTGGACAAATAATTAAGTTGCATTTTTATAGTTTGATAATAATTTTTCAAATAATTCAGGGGTTAGATATCCTAATGTATTATTGTATCAAATTTCAGACGTACTTAATGATTGGGTATGCTACAAAGTGAAATGAGTTCTGGGGGAGATCAGATTTTCGACAATAGCGTCAGTGTATAAAAAAGAGCACATTTTAATTGGATACCGGTTGATTTATAGTATTCTCATTTTGGTACCAATATCTCAGTATATTTCCTTCTGGTTTCATCTTCAAAGGAATCAAGATATGCCTCAGTAGTTTGCTATGGTTTATGACCAAGTGCCTCAGAAATAGAACCAAGCGGAGCACCAGACCTTTTCAAAATCGTGTCATAAGAATGTCTAGCGTGATATGTAGTCAATGGTTAGTCATAACCAATATCAATCCTATTTACTTCTGAATATCCAGTATAATTTCTTTTAACCCTTTGTTTCTCGAAATCCCATGCTTTCTTTTCTGTCTTTCCTTTAGTAAAGATCTTGAATTTTTGTCCTCCATGAATATGGCATAGTCGTCCCACGGCCTCCAAATGATAATCACGGCAGTTGGGACTAGCTTTGTTCCCTGTATTGAGTTATACCTTAACTTCATAACTAGCCAAATCCCAATCAATAAAGCCTTTAAAATCCATGGATTTTAAAGGCTTTATTTGGACATAAAATTGTAGGTAGCAACGGAAAGCCATTGTGCAATTCGCGCCATCGGGCACACTTCAAAAGAACTTATAGCTATATAGCTGATTTTTAGAAGCAGGTAAGAGTGAACAGGGGTTTGTTTTTAATGTTGACTATTGTCTATGTTTGCTATGAGGATAATTTAGAGAATTTGGAATAATGTAAATAATGAGTATTATCGTAGATGAAATCAAGACGTGAGTTTATTTCGGCCACTGTTTTAGGTTGTGGATCATTTTTTATTTCCCCCAATATATTAAATGCGAAGTTCGGTATGAGCCCTAATGTTGTGTCAAAGTTAAATGATGTAAATACAACTAACATAAAGGGGGCTATTGAGATGGGATGTGGAACCATGAGCAATGTTTTTAATGCAGATGATGACAATATCCCCTTCTTTCAATCCAAAGTCGGAATAAATTCCTTTCTAGGTTTTTCTAAAAGCCACTCTGAATCACATGTGCCTGGAAGACACCTGAACGCATTATTAAAAGCAGAAGATTATCTAGGTTACAAAGTAGAAGAAGGAGTAATAGAAAAGCATTCGAAGGCTGCTTTTTTTTCATATAGCGGGGCGGTCCCACTTCCGTTGAATAGGGAGGTGATTGACGGCGATTTGGTGCGGTTTCTTCCGCACAATACTAGAGAGGGCTTCTATGCTTTGTATGCTTTGGCTAAATATAGGAATTCCAAGAAAGCCATGTCGATAGCTGAAGAGAGTATAGAATTTATTTTTAACCATTGGAATCCTGTTGATGGTTGGGATAAAGGGTATTTCTCTGATGTTGGAGTTAAACTTATTGAAAATGAATCTGGTCCTTTTATAATTGGAATAGCAAGAGCTATTGGGCCTTTGGTGAAATACTACCAAGCAACTGGATACGCAAGAGCATTGGAACTTGCAATAGTCCTAAAGGATAAAGCTGTCCAAGAGTATTTTACTCCTGATGGATCCTATGATATTAATAAGTTTGGAACCCATACACATTCAACGACTAGTGTTATGTCTTCATTAGCTCAGCTAGGGGAATTGACTTCCGATAGTTCCCTAATTTCAAGGGTTAAAGCCTTTTTCGATTATGGTCTTAAAGATATTAGTGATGAATTAGGTTGGTCTATCGAAAATGCTAAGGCAAGTGCCAATCCTGACAGAGGAGAAGCTAATAATACGGGAGATATTTTGGAAACTGCCTTGATTCTTGGACACAGTGGCTACCCTTTCTATTTTCATATTGCCGAGGTGATACTAAGAGGACATTTGCTTCCATCTCAATTGCGTGATATTTCATTTATCAAAGAACCGTCTAATCCTTCAGGAGAAGACGGTAGGAGGAATGTCGCTTTACGGCATAAAGGAGCATTCGGCTTTCCTGCCCCTTATGGGCACAGGCCAGTTGGGATAGGGGATCCAAGTTTTAATATGGATATTGTTGGAGGCGTAGTATCTTCGCTATGCGAGGCGTATAGTAAAATTTATACGTTTGATATTTTGGGGCATAAAGTTAATTTACTTTTTGATTATGAATCTGATGGAATAATAATTGAGTCCCCTTATACAAAGGGAAATTTACGGATCAAAGTAAAAAGGCAGGCTCCTTTGTTTATTAGGATACCGGAATGGCTATCTCTTTCTTCCTTGTCAATAAAGGGTGTCGAGAGTGAAAAGAATATGCAGAATGGTTATTTGTTTATATCAACTCCTCCAGTAGACCAGTTTATCTCTATAGATTTTACTTTACCATTAAGGGAAATTCAGCTATCTCACAGAACCAGGAAGATTAGAGCTAAGTTGAGAGGTGATGAAATTATTGGAATGGAAAATTTTGGAACTGAATTGACTTTTTTTGATCCATTATAGAAACACTGTTTTATGAAAAAAATCACTGTAGGATTTTTAAAATGTTATGTAATGAATAACAATGATTGACCTTCCTATAGTCTTGTGCGCAACTAGTTTATCTCTTGGTATAATGAGTTTTTCAACCCTTTTGATTGAGGTTGGATTTGCTTTTAGATGAAATATTGAACGGGTTGAGGTCGAGGTCATCAAACAGAATATGTGCCTTCTATTCTAAAGGAGTGATTTCGGAATCGCCCAATTTTTTCCTTCAATTATTTACATAAAGAAAACCACAAATATAAATGGCGGAACATTTTCAGCCTTTCCAAAGGCAACCATAATTACCCTATAAAGTTGTGGTTCGATTTTCGAAGAAACTGAGCAAAGGCTCTCTTTATTTTTCTATGGTACATTGTCAGTAAGCTATCCATAGGGATTCCGGGCATTTGATTATAGTACCAGTAGTAGTTTAAATTCAGTTTCCACCGCCTTTTGTAATGCTTTCAATAAACACTTTGAGCACCAGGTTTTAAACTTTTGCGGATAGCACGCATACTACTTTAATTTACAGATGTCTTGGTATGGCTCTATTGATGGAAAATCCTAACATTAAATCGCTATGGAATCAGTTTCTTTTGTTCATTGTGCTTATTGCATTAGGTCTTAGTGGAATGTTCCTACTGGACATGATCATCAAAGGCTAATTCAAAAGGAACTTCTGGGGGTTGCAGTAAGTAAGTGTCCTATTGGCCTGTATAGTAACTTACATATATTGCCGTATTCCTTAATGGGATTGGTGACATGCTTTAGCGTTGGATATTCTTTCAGCCTGGTTTTTGATGAAAAATAGACCAATTAATTTAAAATAATTATTAATTTCATTTTATGAAAAGAGTAGATGATTTAAATGATAAAAATTTACAGAGAAAATTGCGTAATGATTTTTTGACTGATGGTTACATTTTCTTTCCGGGATTTTTGAATTCCTCAGAGATAATTGAAGTCAACGAGAAGTTAAATACATTCAAGAAAACCAAAGTAGACAATATGCCAAGAAGTGATGTGTATTTTGAAGATATCAATGATAAAACTTCGTTAAAGCAATTGCAACGCCTTTTTAGGTATGATTCATATTTTGCGGATATGATGGTTAACAGTAGGTTTGAGAAATTGGCATCTATTTTATTGGATGATAGGGTTGAAGGCAAGAATGTCCAATATTTCAATAAACCACCAAAAATTGGTCAACCAACACCAGCCCATCAAGATGGCTACTATTTTATGCTTGAACCAAATGAGGCGGTAACAATGTGGATGGCTTTGGAGCCAGTTGATGAAGAAACTGGCTGCGTGCGTTATATCAAAGGTTCACACCTTAACGGTATGCGAGAGCATGGAAAAACTGGTACTCTTGGTTTTTCTCAGGGTATTTTGGATTATGGTAGGAAAGAAACTGATAAAAATGAAATTTTCTACCCAACAAAATCAGGAGATCTATTAGTGCACCATTCCATGACCATTCATCGTGCCGATGGTAACTCTAGTGAAAACCGTACTAGACAGGCTATGGGTTTTATCTATTATGCTAACAAGGCAAAAGAAGACGTTGAAGCTCAAAAAGCATATCAAAAGAAACTAGCCAAAGATCTAACCAAGGAAAACAAAGTTTAAATATGGAGTATTTCGGGATGGAAAGTAAGTAAAACTGGAATTGGCTGCCCTATCTTTTAAAATACAATCTATCAACAGATGAGGGTTTGTCATCATTTGATACAAAGGAGGGAAATGTGGTAAAGTTCCAAAATCTGTTTGCTATTTATGATAAATTAAATGGTTGTAGTGGGAAATTATTTGGAAGGAACAAAGAATACATGTTAAAGGCAATCCAAAATCAAACTTTTCAACATCCTACTGTATTTGGGAATTCCAGCAACAACAGGATTTCTGGGAATGCGATAAGTCAGGAAGAAATAACATTGGAATTTTCGATATATCATGACAGTATGAATGGCGTCGTTCTACTGCCCATATGTTATCATGAACTTTAGTCTATGAAAATGAAAGGCTTTTAAAAGGAAAAGACGTTAATCAAACAGCAAGTAAAGAGAATTGAGTTTCATTACGGTTTATGGCGAAGGAGTAAGGAGTTGATATATGGGGCTGGAATAAAACCTAAGATTTAGTTTAAAGCATGTTTTAGGGTCTGAGACGAATCCTTTAGGGTTGAAAATCAATGCCTTAATAAAGATTGGAATGTAAATCCGTTTAAAAAAGAGCTAATCTTACGACTTAATCAACGTCATTGCAAATGGTAGAATCTGATGATTTTCAAATGGTATAATAGAGGATGTTTTTTTACGTTCTGAAAAGTCTGGATACTTAAGGGTTGGGTTGCCCTCCAAATGCCGTCTCGTATATTCCCTTGCTAAAGACAATGGATGAAATACCAACAAGTAGCGGATACTTTGAATATCTCCATCAAAACCGTGGAAATGTACGTTGGAAAGGCACTAAAGCGCATTAAAATCGCCTTCGAAAAATATCAGAATTAAAATTTATTTTTTAAAGATAGGGTATTGGATTTTGTCTGTGTCTTAATGTATAAGTTGAGAAAAATGGAGCAAGTTTATATGTACGAACTCTTGGGTAAATATTTATCCGGAGAAATTGGTGAAAAAGATAAGAAGGCGATCGAAGAGTGGGTTGGTGCTTCTGATCATAATGCAAAAGAATTTGAGATGCACAAACGTGCTTGGGAAAATACAAGTATTCATTTTCAATCACCTGAAGCAGAAACTGTATTTAAAAATGTCTTAAATAAAATCGATGATCAGCAAGAATTAGAATTAGCTAAAAAACACCGATTTATCCATAGCAAACCTAAAAATAGATTTGCTTTCATAACTAAAATTGCAGCTTCTCTGTTGATAATAGGAACTCTCAGTTATTATTTTTATTCGGGTCTGCCTGACATAGATAAGACTGAAACGTCAGTTGCGCTTATTCAGAAAAAAAATATTGCTGGCCAAAAATCAAAGATATACCTGCCTGACGGGTCGCAGGTGTGGTTAAATGCGGAAAGTGAAATATCATTTCCGGAGCAATTTGAAATAGGGAAAAGAGAAGTGACGCTAGAAGGAGAGGCATTTTTTGACGTGGTTAAAAATCCGGATCAGCCATTTATCGTACATGCGGGGAACGTGTCGACAACAGTTCTAGGAACATCTTTTAGCATCAAGGCATTTCCTGAGGAATCTATGGCCTATGTCGCGCTGAATACAGGAAAAGTGAAAGTAAATATTGATAATGGGAAAGATGGTGAAGCATTATACCTAAACCCCGGTGAGGCTATTAGGTATGATAAAAAGCATCAAAAATCCATGAAAGAGGCAATAGACAGAGATACCTTTTTTTCATGGAAAGATGGCGTAATTGTATTTGAGGATGCACACATGGAAGAAGTGATTGGCACGCTCTGCCGTTGGTACGGTGTTCAATTTCAAATAGAAAACACTGCCAAAGAAGATTGGTCATACACCGGATCATTTGACAATGAAGCGCTCGAAAACGTATTGCGAAGCATGTCATTCACCAAAGATTTTTCATATGAAATAAATCAAAAAAATGTCCAAATAAAATTTAACTGATGCCTATGGAGATAGAATAGCTTTTATTAAATATTAATGTTGGAGGAGGATCTTCTCACAACACAAAAAAACTCAGACAGCAAATTGAATTGTGGCATTTTCAAAAACTATCTGAGTTACAAATTATTATTAACTAATACATAAAATTATGAAAACAAAACTATTAGAACTAATCATGATGCTATCAAAATATGCATTTATCGGTGTTGTTCTGCAGACCTTAACTTTTAGTTTGTTATTGGCTTCAGAGACCAATGCCCAGAAAAACCAAAGTGTACGTGAAGTTTTTATTGATATTCAGCTTCGTAATGCTGATGTTTTTGAAGCTTTCAGGCACATTGAGTCGCAAACAAATTTCAAATTCAATTATGAAAAAAAGGATTTGAAAACCTCCAATCACATATCTATTATGGGCAATAAAAAATCGGTTGCTGATATTTTAATGGATATATCAAAAGAGGCCAACCTGAAGTTTCGTCAGGTCAATAATAATATCAATGTAAATAAGCTATCTGGTGATGTAACTAATGAATCCAAGATTGAAATTATCATTGATGACATTCAAATAACAGGGAAAGTTACCAGCAGCGATGACAAAGAAGGCCTTCCCGGAGTAAACGTGATCGTAAAAGGAACCTCTACTGGAACAGTAACTGATCTTGAAGGAAATTATAATTTGAATGCCCCTGAAGATGGCACGTTAGTATTTAGTTCAGTGGGTTATTTATCTGAAGAGATTCAAATCGGTTCTAAAAGTAGAATTGACTTGATTATGTCTCCTGATATTACAGCATTGGAAGAAATTGTTGTGGTTGGATATGGTACTGTAGAACGTAGGGATGTAACCGGAGCCATTGGCTCGATTAAGTCGGTGGATATTACCAGGGCAAATCCGGTTCAGGCGGCTGCAGCACTACAAGGCCAGATTGCGGGAGTGAACATAAATAAAATGAGTAACAATCCAGGCGAAGGTTACACTATTGATATCAGGGGGTTGAGTAATTTTGAAGGTGCGAGTGAGAGCCAGCCACTTGTCGTAATAGATGGTGTGATCGGTGCGGATCTGAATTTGCTGAACCCTAATGATATAGAAACAATGGATGTT
>JAUHYU010000111.1 GCA_030426345.1 Bacteroidia bacterium | reverse complement strand
GGGACACGCTCCAGCACATTACCATTTCGGGTTTGTACCCTTGCGGGGAAGGGGCAGGGTATGCCGGGGGTATCGTATCTGCGGCCATCGATGGGATGAAATGCGCCGAAAAATGTGCTCAAAATCCATGAATTATTGAAGGCAGAGTTATCTGCCAATAATTAAAGGTGTTAACATTTTTTAACTTTTTAGATTATAATATACTGTTGACGTTAGCGAATTTTGGGAAAATATATTGAATCCGCTTCTATTGCTAAATAATAAATCCTTCGTACGTGTTGTTCTGCCCATCGTACTGATGACTTTGATGGATCAGTTTGTCTTTGGTCAAGAGCCACCGACAAAGTTAAAACCCCTCAAAGGGATTGTGCTTGGGTCGGAAGATGATGACTTCTTAGTCGGCGTACATGTTTATGCCAAAATTGCACATGCGGGCACATCATCCGACCATCGCGGTGTATTTCAAATGTTTGTAGATGCACAGGATACACTCGTGGTGACTTTTGTAGGGTATGAGCGCCAGATTATTCCGATGGCATATTTTAGAGAAGACCAGATTGATTTGGTAATCAGCATGGATTCTGAGACGATTGAACTGGATGGAATAACCATCTATGGGGCTCCAAATGTTGATTATCTCAAACGGCCTGAACGAGAGGCAATGCGCATTCCCGGACTGCAAGCTCCTGCGGAAAAACCGGATGTAGATGTACCTGTTGGTAGCTTGAAATATGGCCCTTTGTCCCGCTGGGGAAAAGAGGCCAAGGAAAAAAGGAAACTGATGAAAGTATATTCAGAAACTCAAAGAGAAAAAATATATACAAAAACAGTTTCTTCAGATTCTGTCAGAACGATATTCATGCATCAATATGATTTGGATGAAAAACAATACAATGATTTTATAATTTTTTTTAATACCTCCAAACCGCTCGTAGATCGTCAGAATCCAAAGGATATTGTTCGTGTAATGCACCAGGTTTTTTTGAGGTTTAAGCCGTAAAAGATCAAAGGCATAAATTTGTACCCGTATGTTCATCCATTGGAAATCAAGTTTTGTCTAATTGTATGGAATTAGATAGGCATTGCCTTGCAAAAGGCTGGGGAAAAAGCTTAATTGTTGACTGCGTTATCTGTCAGGATATTGTAATGTACAACCCCAAAATCAAATAATAAAATGAAAAATTTTTCACGTCGGTCTTTTGTCAAGACCGCTGCGGCTGTGTCGGCAGGCGCAATGATTATCCCAACATTAAAAAGTTGTTCGCCAAATAGTAAACTAAATCTCGCCTTTGTCGGTGTGGGTGGCCGTGGTGGGGCCAATATTAGAGGTTGCAACATGATGGATGAAAATGGAGTGCCTTTGAATAACATAGTTGCATTATGTGATGTGGATGATAATCGGGCAGCTGAAGCCTATAATAAATTTCCAAAAGCAAAGCGCTTTAAAGACTTTCGACAAATGCTGGATAAAATGGGAAATGAAATAGATGCCGTTGTTATTGCAACTCCGGATCATTGCCACTTTCCGGCCACGATGGCAGCCATGGAATTAGGCAAACATGTACACGTAGAAAAGCCTTTGGCTCATAATATCTGGCAACTGCGAACACTTAGGAAAGCTGCTGAACGCTATAAAGTAATAACCCAGATGGGCAATCAAGGGCATACTACTGAAGGCATCCGTTTTGTGAAAGAATGGTACGAAGCAGGTGTGCTGGGAGAGGTGAAAGAAGTAATTGCCTGGTTTAATGGGCCGACTTTTGGAGAAGGGAAATATTTTTGGAACCCTGATAATTATCCACCGGAAAGCGAAAGTGTGCCTGCAGGGCTGGATTGGGATACATGGCTTGGGCCTGCCAAAGAGCGACCATATAGCCGTTATTACTTGCCAAAATACTGGCGTGGATGGTATGACTTTGGCAATGGAGAATTGGGCGATTGGGCATGCCACACGTTGGATGCACCATTTTGGTCCTTAGGCCTTGGAATGCCAACTTCGGTAGAATCAATCCAAAGAACACCATCCGGTGAAGGGTTTGTTTCAGCACAATCAGAATTGCAATTCAATTTTGCCGCAAGGGGAAATAAACCTCCCGTCACTTTACGTTGGTTGGAAGGTGGTTTGCGGCCGGAAAACAGACCAGAATGGGGATTTGATGAATTGCCCGGTTCGGGGATGATAATGGTTGGGAGTAAAAAATCACTGGGAACTGGAGGACGGCCAAACAAGCCGAGACTGTTGGGTTCTGATGAAGAGTGGTTGGAGTTTTCTAAAGCAATCCCCAAGAAAACCATTCCAAGGGTGAAAGAGGAAGCTCCTCAGGAAGAGTGGATCAACGCTATAAAGGGAGATGGGCCAATGCCGGGTTCCAGCTTTGATTATTCTGCACGGTTGACTGAGATGGCTCTAGTTGGTGTGATGGCCCAACGCTTGGACGCAAACATCGAGTATGATGCCGAAAACATGAAAGTTACCAACCATCCTGAATTTGATAAGTATATCAAAGAGCCAGTCCGTGAAGGATGGTCTTATGGAGAAGGTTTGTGGAGTTAAGGTTTAGAACTCAACAAAAAAGCCTTTCAAAATCCATGGATTTTGAAAGGCTTTTTTGTTTTTTTCGTTGGCTCAATAGGGCTACTTTTCGTCTTTATAATTCTTAATCGTGTACACAAACCCAATTCCCAAGGCTTGAGTCAACTGTATGTCTTCGTCCTGATCAAAATCGTAAACCATTGTTCCGCTCAACTTCACATCGATATACTTGGCAACCTTCGCGCTCAAAATCACATCCAAACGATGGTCTAGTTTATTGGCCTCCAAGGTTTCGTAATCCGCAAACATCACATATCTGAATTTCAAATTCAGGTTTTCGGTCAGGTCTTTGTCAAAATCAGCTAATAATTGAAAAGCCAGCCATTCCCATCGCGTCGTTTCTCCTATTTCTACGCCATAGTTATTTGGCACATTCATATACAAATCCTTATTCCTGACCACCGTCAATCGAGGAGCGAAAGGAGAGAGCCTCAATTTGAAATAAGGTTTTGGTGTATACTCAAATCCTATGGCAGCAGTGAAGTATCCGGGAGCCATAAATTCGGAAACCAAAGTAGAAACTTCGCGATCCAGACTGTCTTTGTCATATTGGAAGCCTTTGGCAAATTGCGTCAATATGTTGAGCGAGCCGTAGATGTTCCAATGAGGGGCAATGGAGTAGCCGTATTTAGTGTCCAAATAGATGCGGTCGTTGTTTTTTCTATATCCCTGACCATCATTGTTCACAAATCCATATACAAAGTCAAGTTCATTGTCCCAGGAATGCTTTCCCTTTAAATAATTTGCTTTGTAGTTTATCAAGGTGTTGAGACCAAACGAGTTGACGCCACCTGAAGTCCAGTTGTCTGAAAAAGCTGCCTGATTTAAATTTAAAGAACCTTTGAAGGACTTTTTCCAATAAGTTGTGTCTGCATGCTGGGCAAACAAATTAGTGCTCGCCAGAAGGCAAGTGAGTACAATAATATTTCTCATTAATTAGATATATAAGTGGTTATTTTACTTGATGCAAATGTACATCCCTTTGTGGGAATGGGATAGAAATACCCTCTTTGTCAAAGGTTAATTTTACGTTTTCCTGCATGTCAAAAAAGATTCCCCAATAATCCTCTGCCTTGGCCCACACCCTGACAGTAAAATTGACTGAGCTTTCGCCCAGCTCTTTCAACGCTATAAAAGGTTTAGCAGGTTCTTGTAAAATCCTATTGTCAGCAGCAATAAGCTTAGAAAGTATGTCTTTGGATTTTTTAATATCGTCATCATATCCAATTCCAAATTCCATGTCCACTCTTCTGAACTCTTCAGCAGAATAATTGGTGATTGGGCCAGAAGAAACAGCTCCATTTGGAATGATGATTTTCTTGTTGTCGAAAGTATTCATGATGGTGTTGAAAATCTGAATGCTCTGGACAACACCAGTGAACCCTTGGGTCTCAATGACATCGCCCACCTTAAATGGTTTGAATAGCAAGATCAAAACCCCACCTGCAAAATTGGCCAGACTACCCTGAAGAGCAAGACCAACAGCCAAACCAGCTGCACCGAGAACAGCGATGAACGAAGTTGTTTCGATACCGACCATCGAAGCCACACTGACCAACAACATGACTTTTAGTAAAGTTCCAACCAAAGAAGAAGTAAATGGAACTAAGGAGGGGTCTACACCCCTTTTGTTCATAGTCTTCTTGAGAAAGCGAACAAATGAATTGATGATAAACATGCCTACAACAAGGGTTAGAATGGCCAAAGCGAGGTTTAGACCATATTCTATTGCAAGCGAAATCCCTTTTTCAATATAAATATCAACTTTTTCCATGTAAGCTATTTTTGAAGTGGTTTTAAAAAAATCAAATACAAATATCATAAATAACATGTAAAGGCAAATGATATTAATGAATTTTGTAAAAAAAAATAAGGATGCACCACCAATGGAAAGTTAACGCGGGGGCTTTTAATCTACTAAATTATGGGTTTTAAAAGAATTATTCTCTGTAAAACCAAGGGATCAACAGTCAATCATACTTTTCCATAAAGTACAAAACATTTGAAGGTATAAGTGGTTTCGAAGATATTTAAGGCAACCTCATGGATTTTGAATGCTTTTAGGAGCTATTCCAGATAGTGAAAGGGAGGACTAAAATATAATACATGGTTGACTTATATTATCGCATTTAACAAAAAGTTTCTTACATTTGCATCCTTGTAATAAGTACTAATGAGGAGTTGCCTAATGGATACCGGCAAAATGACATATCATATATTAATCATACCGCTCATAGCGCAAATTTCAAATGCGCTTACCTTCCTCAGGCAATCCCAGCCTGGTATTATTATTTGGTAGCTTTAGTAATTATAACACATCTTTTCATTATTTAAATTTTAAGAAATTGGCAGGTAAAACATTATTTGACAAAATATGGGACGCACATGTAGTGGATGAAATTCCGGGTGGCCCCAGTGTGCTATACATCGATAAGCACCTTATTCATGAAGTGACCAGTCCTCAGGCATTTGCAGGGATTGAAAAGCGCGGTATCAGTGTAGCTAGGCCACAAAATACAGTGGCAACACCTGATCACAACGTACCTACTGTCGACCAGCACCTTCCGATAAAAGATCAGTTGTCACAATTTCAAGTGAACAAACTCACTGAAAACTGTGAGAAGCATGGCATTGCACTTTATGGATTAAATCACCCTTTTCAGGGGATTGTTCATGTGATTGGGCCTGAGTTGGGTATTACACAACCTGGCATGACCATGGTATGTGGAGATAGCCATACTTCTACTCATGGTGCATTCGGTAGTGTTGCTTTTGGAATAGGAACAAGTGAAGTGGAAATGGTATTGGCAACCCAATGTATCCTGCAACCGAAGCCCAAGAAAATGCGGATAAATGTTGAAGGTGAATTGGAAACAGGAGTTACTGCTAAAGATATTGTGTTGTACGTGATTTCTAAAATTACGGCAAGCGGTGGAACCGGATATTTTATCGAGTTTGCGGGATCAGCCATCAGAAACCTTTCGATGGAAGGGCGCATGACCGTGTGTAATATGAGTATAGAAAGTGGTGCGAGAGGAGGCCTTATAGCCCCTGATGAAACTACTTTTGAGTATGTCAAAGGAAGGGAGTTTGCTCCAAAAGGTGAAGATTTTGACAAAGCAGTTGCCAAGTGGAAAAAGTTAACAACGGATGCTGATGCTGTTTTTGATAAAGAGCTAACATTTGACGCAGCAGATATCGAACCGATGATTACTTATGGAACTAACCCTGGAATGGGAACCAAAGTAAAAGGGCAGATACCTGCAGAAAGCGAAATCGAGGCGAGTAACCTAAAAACATTTAGTAAGGCCATGGATTATATGGGCTTTTCTGCTGGTGATACTTTGGTAGGCAAAGAAGTGGATTTTGTGTTTGTTGGGAGTTGTACCAATGGTAGAATTGAGGATTTGAGAGCTGTGGCCAATTTTGTGAAGGGTCGCAAAAAAGCTGATAATATCACGGCGTGGATTGTGCCAGGTTCTAAACAGGTGGAAAAACAAGCCAATGAAGAAGGAATCACAGAGACATTATTGCAAGCAGGATTTAAGTTACGTCAACCTGGTTGTTCAGCTTGTCTTGCCATGAATGATGACAAAATCCCTACCGGAAAGCTTGCTGTGGCGACTTCAAACAGAAACTTTGAAGGAAGACAAGGGCCTGGCTCTAGAACAATGCTTGCCAGTCCATTGACAGCGGCGGCAGTAGCAGTGACCGGGAAAATTGTAGATCCAAGAACCTTATTGTAATCAATCAAGAGCTTAGAAATTATGGCAGTAGATAAATTTATAACAATAGAATCAACAGCGGTACCACTTCCGATAGAGAATGTAGATACTGATCAAATAATACCTGCGCGCTTTCTTAAGGCCACGACTAGAGACGGGTTTGGAGAGAATCTTTTTAGGGATTGGCGTTACGATAAAACCGATCAGCCAAAAACTGATTTTGTGTTGAATCAAGATAAATATTCCGGAACCATTTTGGTTGGGGGAAAAAATTTCGGTAGTGGATCCAGCCGCGAGCATGCGGCGTGGGCTATCCATGACTATGGATTTAAGGTGGTTGTTTCCAGCTTTTTTGCTGATATTTTTAAAAATAACGCTTTAAATAATGGTTTGCTTCCGGTTCAGATTTCAGATCAATTTTTAGCTAAGATTTTTGAAGCCATTGATCAGGATGCTTCCGCAAAACTGAAGGTAGATCTCATAAACCAAGAGATAACCATTGTATCTTCAGGAGAAAAAGAGGGATTTGATATTAACTCATATAAAAAGGAATGTCTGCTCAACGGGTATGATGATATCGATTACTTGTTGAACAAGAAAGACAAAATTGAGCAATTCGAGCAAAGCAGGGTGTAAAGGAATTTTCAAATGAAAATTAATATAATGGACACCACGCTCCGGGATGGCGAACAAACCTCCGGGGTGTCTTTTACAGAAACAGAAAAACTCAATATCGCCAAGCTTCTTCTAGAAGATCTTAAGGTAGATCGTATTGAAGTTGCATCTGCCCGGGTGTCTGAGGGGGAATTTAAAGGCGCGAAAAATATATTTGATTGGGCTGCCGATTGCGGTTTTCTCGATCGAGTGGAAGTGTTGGGTTTTGTAGATGGGAATATATCGCTCCAATGGATCGAAAAAGTTGGAGGTAAGGTGATCAACCTGCTGACCAAAGGGTCGCTCAAGCATTGTCAGTATCAATTGCGAAAAACTCCTGAGCAGCATTTTGATGATATTAAAGGTGTGATTGCAAAGGCTGATGAAATGGGTATCAAGGTAAATATATACTTTGAAGATTGGTCAAATGGCATGCGCAACTCACCCGAATACATGTACCAGATGCTGGACAGTCTTCAGGAAACCAGTGTGGTTAGATATATGCTGCCGGATACCTTGGGTATTCTCAACCATGAAGAAACATATACTTTTTGCCATGATATGAAGCAAAGGTATCCACACCTTTCTTTTGATTTTCATGCACATAATGATTACGATTTAGCAACTGCTAATGTTTTTTCCGCAATTAGGGCAGGGATTAGTGGAATTCATACTACGCTCAATGGCCTAGGCGAAAGGGCAGGAAATGTGCCTTTGTCAAGTGTTATTGGTATTGTAAAAGATCATTTTAACTATGACATGAATGTCGATGAAAAGAAATTGTACAAGGTTTGCAAATTGATCGAGACCTTTTCCGGAGTCCGCATTCCATCCAATAAGCCGTTGATTGGAGATAATGTATTTACTCAGACAAGTGGCATACATGCAGATGGAGATCAAAAGGACAATCTCTATTTTAATGATCTGCTGCCAGAGCGCTTTGGCAGGAAAAGGCAATATGCACTTGGCAAACTTTCCGGAAAGGCGAGTATTTATAAAAACCTGGAAGACTTGGGCATAAAGCTCGACAAGGAAGATATGAAGACCGTCACCAACCGGGTAATTGCATTAGGCGATAAAAAGGAGACTGTTACCAAGGAAGATTTGCCGTACATCATTTCCGATGTGCTGAAGAGCGAAAAAATTGATGAGAAGATAAAAATCATTAATTATTCACTTTCAGTAGCAGAGGGGCTGAGGTCTATGGCTACTTTGCGCATAGAAATTTATGGCACCATATATCAGGAGACTGCTTCTGGAGATGGACAGTATGATGCATTTATGATTGCTCTTTGGAGGATTTATGACAGATTGGACAAAGTGCATCCAATCCTGAACGATTATGTAGTGACCATCCCTCCGGGTGGAAAAACAGATGCTTTGGTAGAGTGCCGCATTACATGGGAATTTAAAGGTAAGACATTTAATACCAGAGGGTTGGATTCTGATCAGACTGTAGCAGCGATCAAAGGCACGATGCGCATGTTGAATATTATAGAAACGTTAAAGTAAATATTACAAATTCATGAAATATAAAATAGCAATCTTAGCCGGGGACGGTATTGGCCCGGAAATAGTCGATCAGGGAATTAAGGTGTTAAACGCAATTGGTAAAAGGTTTAACCATACTTTTGAATTTAAAAAAGCATTGGTTGGTGCTTGTGCGATTGATGCCACAGGTGACCCATTTCCTGAAGAAACTTTCCAGTTATGCATGGATTCTGATGCCGTTTTATTTGGCGCCATTGGTGACCCCAAATATGATAATGATCCCAAAGCGAAAGTAAGACCGGAGCAAGGTCTGCTCGCCATGCGAAAAAAACTTGGCTTGTATGCTAATATTCGTCCTGTGACCACTTTTAAATCACTTCTCCATAAATCTCCATTGCGAAAGGATTTAGTAGAAGGTGCTGATTTTATCGTCGTTCGAGAGCTTACCGGCGGTATTTATTTTGGAGAAAAAGGACGTTCTGAAGATTTGACTAAAGCATTTGATACTTGTACATATACAAAAGAGGAAGTGACCCGGATTACCAAACTTGGGTTTGAGTATGCCGCCAAAAGAAATAAAAGATTGACAGTCGTGGACAAAGCCAATGTGCTGGCGACTTCTAGATTGTGGAGGGAAACTGTACAGGAAATGGAACCTGACTATGCTGATATTGAGGTTGATTACATGTTCGTGGATAATGCTGCTATGCAAATCATCCAGTGGCCCAAGAAATTTGATGTAATGGTAACCGAAAATATGTTTGGGGACATTCTGTCTGATGAAGCAAGTGTGATCACCGGATCGCTTGGCTTGTTACCTTCTGCATCTGTTGGTGTACACACTTCAGTGTTTGAGCCAATCCATGGCTCGTATCCACAGGCTACAGGCAAAGATATTGCAAATCCAATAGCTACAGTGCTTTCAGTGGCTATGTTGCTCGAAGTTGCGCTTGACTTGACAGACGAGGCTCAGGCCATTCGAGATGTCGTGGATAAGTCTATGGAAGAAGGTATTGTGACGGAGGATATTTCAGAAGGTAAAGCTTATAAAACATCGGAGGTTGGTGATTGGCTAGCTAAAAATATATAGTTTTTCCGTGAGAAAGATAGTAAGGGCTGCATCATCAAGGTGTAGCCCTTTTTTTGTTTTTAGCGAATGATATATTGTGTATTTCATGGAAATTCAATACTTTTTTGGGGATTGAAAATACTGAATTGATCTAAAGGGGCAACAGATCCAGATAGATTACGAGTCTTTTATGGGTTCTTAAGAATTCGCATATTGACGAGACTTGTGACAGGCACAAGTTGGCTTTTCGTTGTGAAAGCAATTTAAAATATTCTATCTTAGTAAGATATCTCCAGGTTTATGGGTGTATTGTCATGGTTATGACGGACTCGACCAATTGAGATAAAGCACCTAAAATCCATGAGGAATATTTTGTGAAAACACCCAATGACAATATCAAAATATGGATTATTAAGATTGCCGTGGAGGAAGATCAGCGAGCATTTCGGCGACTGTTTGATTATTACTATCCGAAACTGATCAACTATTCCAGATATTTGCTAGAGTCCAAATCTTCAGCAGACGAAGTGATGTCGAATGTTTTTATTTCCTTATGGAAAAACAGATCGCGCTTGGATAAGATCGATAATTTTGACGCTTATGTTTTTCGTGCAGTTAGAAATAAAAGTTTGAGTCATCTAAGAGATCTACATCGTTTGCAGATCACGAAATTAAATATCGAAGAATCCACACTTACAAAAACTGTGCATTCACCAGAAAGCATGCTCATCAATAGTGAATTGAGAAAAGTAATACTTCAGGCATTGGACAAACTTCCCCCACGCTGCAGATTGGTATTTGAGTTGATCAAACAAGATGGCTTCAAATACAAAGAAGTGGCGGAATTACTCGATGTTTCTATCAATACAGTTGAAAATCAAATGGGAAAGGCAATGTCTGAATTGAGGAACAGTTTAAAACATCTCCGGTTCCCGTCCATGGCCAAAAAATCTATTTCAAAATAAAGGATAAACCTTAATTCGGTATCTAAAACAGGGTAAAGAGTAGAATATCCGACGCTAGCTAATATTTTTTAATTTCTGTATAGTGGTATTTTGAGCTATTGGAGTTTTATAGGTAAAGTGCATGTTATAATTCCCTATGGAAAATAGAAGGTTTTTTAATTTAGTGACTAAGTCGCAAACGGAACCATTGAGCAGGAGTGAGAAAATGGAGCTCAAAAGGTTGATTTCATTAAACCCAGATTTAAAAAATGATGCACATTTTGTCGAAGGTTTTTGGAATGAAGCTGAATTTTCGATGGAGGCAAATGGAGATTATGTATATGGCATAATCAGTCAAGAGATAAATTCCGAGAAGATAATTTCACTGAATTCTAAAGAGAGACGGTTTTTTAACAAATACGGTCTTTTAAGAATGGCGGTTGTTTTATTGCTCGTAATTGTTGCTGGAGGCTTTGGAATATTTATAGTTAGCCAATTCCAGAAGACCTCTGAGCTAGCGGAAGTAGAAAATATTATGATAGAAAAGTCAATTCCAAGTGGACAAAAATTAAGAATTTTTTTGCCAGATGGAAGTAAAGTTTGGCTCAATGCAGCATCCAAAATCAGTTATCCCGAAAAGTTTGTTGGAAGCACCAGAAACGTAACCTTGGAAGGAGAGGCATTTTTTGAAGTAGTTGAAAATCCCGAAAAACCATTTATTGTAAGATCAGGTAATTTGATCACTACCGCACTAGGCACTTCGTTCAATGTGAAAAATTATACAAATGATAGCAATGAGGAAGTAGCATTGGCCTCGGGAAAGGTATTGGTGGAGTTGGATCAGGAACAAAAATTCATTTTAGATCCAGGAACTGCGGTTCGCTACCAAAAGGGTGATAAATCCATTAAAAAGGAAGATAAATCAGTAAAAGAGATAATTGCATGGAAAGACGGCATCCTTCGCTTTGAAAATGATGATTTAAACACAGTATTGAAAAAACTGAGCAGGTGGTATGGAGTGGAGTTTTTTATGGAAAAACCATACCATGGAGAAGCATGGAAATATTCGGGGTGGTTTGAGAATGACTATCTGAACAATGTACTTGAAAGCATCAGTTTCACGCAGGATTTTGAATATGCCATAAACAATGATAAAGTAACTATAACCTTTAAACCTAACTAACTATGAAAAACCGACAAGATACTTCTTAACACAAAGAAGCCGGATTAATAATCATTAACCCGGCTTTACATCCAAGTGTGATATTCATTCCGGCAAGAATAAATATCGCCAACGTATTGAATGTTCAATTAAACGAATACAAAACTATGAAAACTAAATTACTAAGGCTAATAATTGTGATGAGCAAATTCGCAACGTATGGCATTGTATTACAAGTACTGTTTTTCAGTATGCTACTAGCGGACAACGGGTTCGCCCAGAAAGTAGAACGGGTTTATGATGTACGCTTAAGTCTCAACTTGGAAAATGCGGATATTATTGAAGCTTTTAAAGAGATCGAATCCCAAACAGATTTTCATTTTTCTTTTGATATTTCTGACGTAGAGAACAACATTAGGATCAATTACAGCAAAAAGAATGCTACTGTAGCTGAAGTGTTGATGAATATTTCCAAGGAGGCTAAACTAAAATTCAAACAGGTTAATAATTATATCAATGTAAATAAAAGCAATCGCAAAGTGCTGGAAAATAACATTGAAATTGTAATCGATGGAATCACCATTTCCGGCAAGGTGACAGGTTCCGAAGATGGTGAAGCATTGCCCGGGGTGAATGTGATCGTAAAGGGAACTTCCCAAGGTTCGGTAACGGATGTGGAAGGAAACTATACATTGAATGTCCCGGATGAGAATTCAGTTTTGGTCATCAGCTCTGTTGGGTTTAGTACAAAGGAGATTGTTGTAGGAAACCAAACAATTATAAATATTTTATTGTCGCCAGATCTAAAAGCGTTGGATGAAATCGTCGTGATAGGATATGGAGAACAGAAAAAGGTTAATTTAACTGGTTCGGTTTCATCTGTAGCGGGAGAAGAACTAAATAAACGTACCACTCCAAATGTTGCAAATCTTTTGCAGGGCAAAGTATCTGGACTACAGGTAACCCAAAGCGGTGGTACTCCCGGAGACGATGGCCCAAAGATGCGTATCCGTGGACTTGGAACCTTTAGTGGCACCGGAAGTGATCCACTTGTGTTAATAGATGGGATACAGGGCAATATGTCAGATCTGGATCCCAATAACGTTGAATCAATTTCAGTATTAAAAGACGCTGCATCAGCGGCAATTTATGGGGCACGTGCAGCTAATGGAGTTATCCTTGTTACCACGAAAAGAGGAAATGTGCAGCCAGTGTCAGTTGAGTATAACGTAACTTTAGAGTCGCAAAAAGCATCAATTTTGCCTGACCTGCTCACAAACTCTGCAGATTACATGATGTTTTTTAATGAAGCAAATGATCGGTATGGACGGGAGCAATATTTTCCTCAAGCTGATATTGATGCTTTCCGAAACAACATGGATGATCCGATTAATTACCCGAATTTTGATTGGGTTGATTATATGTTTAGGACCGCATTTACACAAAATCATCACCTAAGCGTAACAGGTGGAACTGAAAAAACACAGTTTAATGTGGCAGTGGGTTATTTGGATCAACCTGGAATATTACCTGGATTTGAGTTTAACAGGTATAATGTTTTAGCGTCTGTTGATACAAAAATCAATGATTGGATATCTATAGGCGGCAATATGCAGTCAACTAAAAGATATAACACAAAGGATGTTCAAAGTAATTATAACGCTGCATATTTTGTAATGCACGCATATGGCCCTGCGCCAAACTATACACCTACGATGACTTTGCCTGATGGATCAACAGGATATGTAGCAAGATATAGTAAGGAGATATCAGAATGGACGGTAAGAAATCCCATGGGCATATTAGCTCAAGGGGCAAATACAACAGATCGTTATAACACAAGAACACAGCTTTATGCTGACATTAAATTAACTAAAGATTTAACCTGGTATACAAAAGGAGCCGCAAACTTTGATTATAGTTTTAATAAAAATCATGAGCATGCAGTTGATCACTATTATTTCAAAGATGGTTCTTATGCTCATAACGGAGCTGTTTGGCATCTTGGAGTAGCAGATCAAATGAATACTGCATTGCTGACTACGTTATACTCTACTTTGAATTATAAGAAGGTTATAAATTCGAGCCACGATATTAATGTTTTGGCCGGATACAATCAGGAATCAGCTTATTATAGACAATTGTCTGGAGCCAGAAAGTATTTCCCGACTGATGGTCTTAAGGAATTGAATGCAGCTTCTTCCCTAGAGCAATCTACGAGTGGTACAGCTTCCGAATGGGCAATACAGTCATTTTTTGGTCGTCTTGCTTATGCCTTTAAAGGGAAATATTTGTTTGAAGCCAATGCGCGCTATGATGGTACCTCCAGAATTGCCCCTGATACCCGTTGGGGATTATTCCCATCATTGTCTGCAGCCTGGAGAATTTCTGAAGAGTCATTCATGCAAAATGTAAGCTGGATCGATAATCTCAAATTAAGAGGATCGTGGGGGAAACTGGGGAATCAAAACGTAGGAACGTATCCTTATCAGGATGTTTTATCAACAACTCAATATGCCTTTGGAGGACAGGAATCGGGAGTGCAACTAACACGGCTGGTTGATAAAACACTGCAATGGGAGACAACCACAATCACCGACTTTGGTGTGGACGCCAGTTTTAATAATGGTCTTATTACAGTAACAGTCGATTGGTACAATAAAGTAACTGATGACATTTTATATAGCGTTCCAGTACCTGCAAGTGTAGGATTATCTGCACCGACCATAAATGGAGGGTCAATGACAAATGTCGGATGGGATTTTGAAATAGGACATAACAATAAAATAGGGGAAGTAACCTATAGTGTTAACTTTAATCTATCCACATTTAAAAATGAGGTAACAAGTATTCTTAGGCCAACATACGGTAAGACGACAATTCAGGAAGGTCTCCCTTATGATTCCTGGTATTTAACCGAGTGGATTGGGATCTTTCAGAATCAAGAAGAAATTGACAATGGACCCTTGCATCGTTTCAATCCAAAACCGGGTGATTTAAAGTTCAAAGACCAAAATGGGGATAATGTTATAGACGACGACGATCGTGTAGTAGTTGATGGAGCATTTCCTAATTTCTTTTATGGCGGAGGCTTGAATCTATCATGGAAGAATTTTGATGTTTCTGCATTTTTCCAAGGTGTACAGGGACTGAAAACCCATACGGCCGCCTGGGGGTTGACGCCTTTTATGCAAGGATCTCCTCCGACAATGGATTTAGTCAATAATAGATGGACAGGCGAAGGTTCAACAAATACACATCCTGCAATGTATCGGGCGGGATATGGACCTGTTGATGGTACAAATTCGACATACTATTTACACGACAATTCCTATGTGCGGTTAAAAAATCTGAGAATAGGATACAATCTTCCTGCTGCAGCTATCAATAAAATTGGAATAAAAGCGGCACAGGTTTATTTATCAGGTGACAATCTGATAACAATTTCAGATTACCCAGGCGGAGATCCAGAAAGAGGTGATGCTGCTGCTGATCGTTTCAGCGTATTTCCGCAGCTGAAGACTATGGCATTGGGAATTAAGGTTAAACTTTAATTATATCACACTATGAAAAAGTATATAAATTATAGCATAAAAATATTGTTTATTGGTTTTTTTGCACTTTACAGCGTGTCTTGTTCCGATTTTCTGGATAAGAATCCTCTCGATCAAATTTCAAGTGAATCATTTTGGACAAACGAGGCAGAAGTGAATATGGCTTTGGCAGGTGTGTATGCACGACTTTATCAAGGCACATTTGGACATAAAGACGCATCTTGGGATGTAATGGCAGGTGACGTGTATGGGACTGTGGGGACCCTGGCACAAGGAAATATCGAATCAACATCTGGAAGTTTGGTCAGTAGTATTTATAACGATTGTTATAGAGGGATTAGCTCCTGTCACTTTTTTCTTGATAATGTAGATAAGGCACCAATCGATGCAGCAGTTATAACGAAATATAAGGCGGAGGTCTTATTTTTAAGGGCACTGTTCTATTTTACACTTTCAGATGTTTATGGAGGTGTACCGCTTTATACTGAATCTGTTACTATCGACGAAGCTATTGTTAAACAAAGTTCTAAAGAAGCAGTTGTTACGCAAGTACTTGAGGATTTAGATTTTGCCATTGCAAATCTTCCCGATGTGTCATATACTGACGGACATGCAGTAAAAGGTTCGGCACTTGCCCTTAAAACGAGGGTCTTGCTCTTTAACAGTCGATG
>JAUHYU010000110.1 GCA_030426345.1 Bacteroidia bacterium | reverse complement strand
TATCATCAACATAAGTAAAATCTCGTCTCATTTTTCCATGGTTAAAGACATCAATGGGTTTACCTTCTAATATTGCTTTAGCAAATAAGAAAAGAGCCATATCAGGCCGACCCCATGGTCCATATACTGTAAAAAAGCGAAGCCCGGTGGTAGGGATATTGTACAAATGCGAATAGGAATGGGCCATGAGTTCATTGGCCTTTTTTGTAGCTGCATAGAGAGATACAGGGTGATCAACATTGCTTTCTACCGAAAAGGGAATATTCTTATTGGCTCCGTACACGGAACTGGAAGAGGCATAAATAAGATGCTTTACCTTTGTCTTTCGGCAACCTTCCAAAATATTTAAAAACCCAATAACATTACTGCTGGTATAGGCATGAGGATTTTCAAGAGAATATCGCACACCTGCCTGTGCTGCAAGATTTACTACATAGTCAGGCTTTTCGGATTCGAATATCTGTGCTATGCTTTCCTTATCTTCTATAGAGGCTTTATGCAATGAAAATTCATGGGATTTTTGCAATATTTCTAATCGTGCCTTCTTGAGATTAACATCGTAGTAATCATTCAGATTATCTATTCCTACCACTTTCCATCCTTCGGACAACAACCGCTTTGATAGATGAAAACCAATAAACCCGGCAGCACCTGTGACTAATATTTTATTCAAAATGAGCTAGTTGTGGTAAATAAAATTTGAATCCGCAAAATTAATGATTTGGTCTGCAATAGGAGGTTATAATATTATTTATTTTTGGTTCAACCTTACATATCCATGCACATAGACAGAACTTGATAAAGATTAGTTGGATTATCAAATAAAATTTAATCTTTGCAGATTCATGGATTTTTGGCACATTTTTAACATAAAACAGGGCAATAGGCAGGATTGGCTATGAGGGAAAGTAATTTAATTCAAGAAACCTGGGCACTGGTAAAAAAGGAAGTGCTTATAGAGCTACGGATGAAATATGCCGTTAGCGGTATGATCTTATATTTGGTCAGTTCTATTTTTTTGGGTTATATCACATTTAGTCTGGGTAAGGCATCGCTAAATGTGCCGACTTGGAATGTACTATTTTGGGTCATTATGCTGTTCGTGGCAACCAATTCCACCGCCAAAAGTTTCGTACAGGAAAGTAAAGGGCTATTGCTGTATTATTATTCCATCGCTAGCCCGCTATCAATTATCCTTTCCAAAATCATTTTCAATTGTATGTTGATGTTGTTTTTAATGGTTTTTGGTTTTGTGATTTATAGCTTGCTGCTAGGAAATATAGTCGCGGACATCCCACTATTCCTCCTTAACCTATGCGTTGGAGCCATTGGGTTTTCATGCACATTTACCATGATCTCGAGCATTGCGTCCAAGGCCTCCAACAGCGGAACACTCATGGCCATACTTGGTTTCCCGATCATCATCCCAATGCTGCTGTTACTCATCAAAATTTCTAAGTTTGCCATAGAAGGCCTTGACCGGTCCACGGTATATGATGAACTCACTCTTCTTTTGGCTATAATTATTATAGCAATCTCTACTTCAATAATTTTGTTTCCGTATCTTTGGCGCTCAAACTAAATTGTAAAGCATTTATATCGGTAAATGGGATTGACATTACAAAATAATTGGTGGAAAATTATCGGAATCTTGCTGATCTATTATGTCTTGATCTTTGGATTGATAATAGATGTGCCGCGATTGGATATATTAAATGAGACCATCAGAAATCTATTTTTTCACGTGGCTATTTGGTTTGCCATGTTTATCATGTTGATAGTCTCTGTAATCCATGCCATCAAGTACCTGAAAACATCATCTCTCAAACATGATATTATTGCAAGTGAGTTCGCTACTATGGGTATTGTATTTGGGTTAATGGGCATAGCTACCGGATCAATTTGGGCGCGATTTACCTGGGGAGGTTGGTGGGTCAACGATCCTAAACTCAATGCGACTACTATTGCCTTGCTGATCTACTTGGCATATTTTGTACTTCGTTCCTCCATTGAAGACAGCCATCAAAAAGGAAGGATCAGTTCAGTATATAACATTTTTGCTTTTGCAGCGGCGATCCCGTTGATTTTTATATTACCGAGACTCACGGATTCACTGCATCCCGGTAATGGAGGCAATCCTGGATTTAGTGCTTATGATCTGGATAGTGATTTGAGGAAAGTATTTTATCCTGCGGTGATCGGCTGGACACTTTTGGGCGTTTGGTTAGCTACCTTGAGAATCCGTATAAAAAATTTAAGCGTGAAAGCAGAGGAATTCCATCAAATAGATTCTTAATCATGAATAATAAAGTTTTATCGTTTATAGTTTTCGTATTGTTAGGTTCTGTTTTTAATGCGTCTCAGATAATGGCGCAAACTGAGGGCAGTTCTTCGGTGGACATGGCAGATACCATGCGTTCAGAAGGGAAGATATATGTGGTGGTTTTGGTTATTGCTGTATTATTTACCGGCATTTTGATATACCTTATCAGTACTGACCGAAAGGTCTCGAAATTGGAAAAAGAAATGAGTGCCATTGATTCTGCTAATAAGAACAAACATTAGCAAGGCAGAAAAGTTGTATTTGAAAAAAAGTTAATAATGAAAAAGTCGCATATTATTGGGATTGTGGTTATTGCCGTTGCTGTGTTTGTGATCATATCTACTGCTGGTGATGCAAGTACTTATGTAAATTTTGATGAGGCAAAGGCGCTTTCTGATTCGGGAAGCAATAATAAGGTACATGTGGTTGGCCAAATGAAAAAGGATGCCAATGGCGAAATTGTTGGCGTGGAGCCAGGAGAGGATAAACTTACTGTCACTTTTCTAATGGTAGATAATAAAAACAAAACCAATAAAGTGTTTTATAACAAGCCCATGCCTCCTGATTTGAAAAAATCAGAACAGGTGGTTGTGATCGGCAAATACAAAGACGACATTTTTTATGCCAACGAAATATTGTTGAAATGCCCATCAAAGTATGAAGAAGATAAGTTGCAGATAAGCGCGGTAAATTAATACTATGATCAATCTTTTTATTGGAAATTTAGGGCATTTATTTGTCATACTTTCTTTCGTGCTGTCGTTAGTAGCGGCGTTTTCTTATTATAGAGCGGCCAATGCAGCCGATCTGGAATCGAAACAAGAATGGTCTAAAAATGGGCGTTGGCTATTTCGCCTCCACAGTGCATTTGTGGTGGGAATTATCCTTGTGCTGTTCTTGATCATTTATAATAATTTATTCGAATACCATTACGCATACGCACATTCCTCAAAATTTCTTCCAACACATTATATGATTTCCTGTTTTTGGGAAGGTCAGGAGGGCAGTTTTCTGTTATGGATATTTTGGAATTGTGTTCTTGGGAATATCCTCATTCAGACCAATAAAAAATGGGAGGCTCCGATTATGGCTATTTTCGCCATTGTGCAAGCATTTTTAGCTTCTATGATTTTGGGTATATCTATCATGGACATCAAGATAGGAAGCTCCCCATTCGTACTACTTCGAGATGTAATCTCAGACCCCATTTTCGAAATCAACCCAGATTTTGTACCTAAGGATGGCACTGGACTCAACCCATTGTTACAGAATTATTGGATGGTGATCCACCCGCCAACACTATTTCTTGGTTATGCTACCACGCTTATCCCATTTTCTTATGTCATCGCAGGGTTATGGAAAAAGGAATATGTTGACTGGATAAAACCAGCAGTGCCATGGGCAATATTTTCTGCTGCTCTTATGGCCACCGGACAATTAATGGGTGCATATTGGGCGTATGAGACCTTGAGTTTTGGAGGCTACTGGAGTTGGGATCCTGTCGAAAATGCTGTGTACGTACCATGGATCATCCAGGTAGCAAGCATTCACACAATGATCATTTTCAAAAAGAACCATACTGCGCTCAAGACATCGATCATTTTAGTGATCACTACTTTCTTGCTTATTCTATATGCAACGTTCCTGACAAGAAGCGGAATCCTTGGGAATGCTTCTGTACATTCATTTACAGACTTGGGACTATCAGGTCAATTGCTCATTTATTTGTTGGCCTTCATGGCAATTGCGATTGGCTTATGTATATATAGATGGAAAGAAGTGCCTTCGACCGAAAAAGAAGTTTCTACTTATTCCAGAGAATTTTGGATTTTTATGGGTGCAACTGTCCTTGGGCTCATGGGTTTTCAGGTAATGGCTGGCACGTCGATCCCAGTATATAATGCCATTTTAGAGCAGTTTGGCATCAGTTCCAATATGGCCCCACCTGCAGATCAAGCTATATTTTATTCTAAATTTCAGATTTGGGGTGGAATATTGATTGCAATACTTTCCGGTACAGGTCAATTCTTTTTCTGGAAAAATATGGATAAATCAAAGCTTTGGAATGCGCTGTCCATTCCTCTGTTAGTTAGTTTAGTGGTATCGACCATAGTATTTTTAGTATACAACATCCGGGAATTTTCATATATACTTTTACTGACTGCTGGAATCTATTCTATCGTGGCCAATAGTACTATTTTAATAGGGCTAATAAAAAAGAAAAGCTTCAAGCTGGCAGGTGGGTCTGTGGCACACATAGGTATAGCCATGATGCTGCTAGGCATTTTATTTTCAGCAGGATATTCCAAAGTAATTTCAATCAATAATTCAGGATTGCTCATTTCGAAAGATATGTCTGATGAGATGAATCAGGAAAATGTGATCCTTTTTGCCAACGAGCCGAGGAAGATGAATCAATATGAGCTTACTTACAAAGGCCAGCGCGTGGAACTGGCCGGGGTACCTGGATATCCGGCCAGGAAAATGGTAAGGAAAACTCCTGACATCCATCTCGTGGTGGCAAAAGCTGCTTATTTCCATGAAGGAAAAGAGATTTTTAATATGGGCGATACGCTCAATATCCTTCCGGAAAATACCTATTATGAAGTAGAGTATAAAAAGGATGATGAACCTGCATTCTCATTGTTTCCCCGAGCACAGGTCAACCCCAATATGGGGCTAATCGTCTCCCCAGATATCCGCAGATTAATCGATAGGGATCTTTATACGCACATTTCCTCAATTCCTGATCCTGAAACGGAAACTGAATGGAGTGAGCCACTCAACCAAACAGTAGAAATGGGAGAGCGGTTTTTTGTTAATGATTTTGTGGCTGTGCTGAACAAAGTGCAAAAGGTAGAAGAAGTAGATGGCGTGGAACTGGGCCCAACTGATGTCGCTGCTGAGGCGGTCATCGACATTCAGGTAAAAAATAAAACCTACACTTTGAAGCCAATTTTTATCATAAAAGATAAAATGGTCGGTAACATTCCGGATGTAGAAAATGAACTGGGTGTGAAAATTTCCTTTTTGAATATCAAACCTCAGGAAGGGAAATTTGAATTATCTGTAGAAACTTCCCAGCGGGATTATATCATTATGAAAGCCATCGAAATGCCATTCATCAATGTGCTGTGGCTCGGTACTTTGGTACTGATGGTTGGCTTTACTACCGCGATTGTCAGAAGATACAAAGAATTTAAGCAATCTGTATAGTACTTTTTCGCTGTTTTTGGGAACAAAAATCATTCCTTTGAATATTCAAAACTAAAAGCGTACTTTGCGTTGTTTATAATAATTCTAAATAAGACGAATGGAAACGGCATGCCTGAAGCGATTTTTGAGATTTGCAACAGCACTAATAAAATCGGCGCATGGCTTTTCAACAAATTTTTATAGCAATGAAGAACGTAGCAGGTTTAAAACGCGGAGAATCTGGAATCATTACCGGATTTACAGACGATATTATTTCCTTAAAGCTCATGGAAATGGGATGCCTTCCTGGCAGTCCGATAAAAATGAATTTTGCTGCACCTCTCGGAGACCCAATTTCCTACGACATTGCTGGCTATAATCTGACCTTGCGTGTAGCGGAGGCATGTGCCATTTTGATTGAATAGCTTGAATGAAGACAGTTAGAAAGATCGCATTATTAGGTAATCCAAACTCCGGAAAAACCTCACTCTTCAATCAATTAACTGGTTTAAACCAAAAGGTTGGTAATTTTCCAGGCATTACCGTTGAGAAGAAAACAGGGGCCTGTATACTCGATAATGGGGAAAAAATAGAAATCATAGATTTACCGGGTACATACAGCATATACCCAAAATCATTGGACGAAAAGGTGGTATTTGATACATTGACCGGTACAACCAACCCTGACCATCCCGATCTAGCCATCATCATAGTTGATGCGTCAAACATCAAGCGCAATTTGTTGCTTTTCACTCAGATTTCGGATCTGGGTATTCCAGTAATTTTGGTTTTGAATATGCTGGATGTTGCGACTAATAGGGGTCAGCGAGTCAGCCCAACGGCCATCGCAAAATTCTTTTCTGTACCTACCATCTCCCTGAATGCCCGAACCGGACAGGGCCTTGAATTGCTCAAAAAAGCTCTTGAAATCCATGAACTGGATGCGCCTAAATCAATTTTTTCTACCACCAAAGAAGAGCAAGATTTAGCCGTTGCGATCACTAAACGGTTTGACATCAAAAATTCTTATTTCGCTCATTTGTTGCTGATACAGTACCAAAACTTTCCCGGATTGTCAGAGGAAGATAAATTTTTTATCAAAGCATTGATTGAGGATAATAAATTTAGCCCGGAGTTGTCCCAATCCAGGGAAATCCTCGAACGCTACAAGGTAATCGATGAAGCAATACAGGAAGCGGTAGTTTACAATCTGTATGAGAACCGTAATTTTACTGAACGGCTGGATAAAATTTTCACCCACAAAATATTTGGATACGCCATTTTCTTTGGTGTCATGTTCCTGATTTTTCAAGCCATTTTTGCTTGGGCAACAGCACCTATGGATTGGATAGATAGTGCATTTTCAGCACTTAGTCTTTCCATTAAATCCCATCTTCCATCCGGTGTTTTGACTGATTTATTATCTGAGGGCGTCGTACCGGGAATAGGAGGAGTGGTGATTTTTATCCCACAAATTGCCTTGCTGTTTGCCTTTATAGCCATTTTGGAAGAGACCGGATATATGTCGCGGGTGGTATTCCTAATGGATAAAATCATGCGCAAATTTGGCCTCAATGGTAAAAGTGTAGTTCCCTTGATTTCGGGGGTGGCATGTGCGATTCCGGCTATTATGGCGGCGCGTACTATTGACAATCTCCGCGAGAGACTCATTACCATCTTCGTGACACCGTTGATGAGTTGCTCTGCGCGACTGCCTGTTTATACTATTTTAATCGCACTCGTTGTTCCTGATGAGAAGGTGCTGGGCATACTAAGCCTACAAGGAGTGGCCTTGATGGGCATGTATATTCTAGGCTTTGTGATGTCTATTGTTACTGCAGCAATCCTTCAGTTTTTGATAAAGGCAAAAAGCAAAAGCTACTTTGTAATGGAACTACCGCTGTATAAATTTCCACGATGGAAAAACGTAGGTATTACCATTATAGAAAAATCAAAAACCTTTACCTTCGAAGCAGGAAAAATCATTTTAGCTATTTCAATAATCTTGTGGGTTGCTGCATCTTTCGGCCCTGGAGACAAGGTTAAAAATGCTGAAGAATATGTCAAAAAATCCATGAATGGCGCAGAGATCAGCGATGAAGATTTTGAAGTAAAGGTAAGTGCGTTCAAGCTGGAAAATTCCTTTGCCGGAATATTTGGGAAGGCCTTGGAACCTGCGATTAAACCACTGGGATATGACTGGAAAATAGGAATTGCGCTAGTAACATCTTTTGCAGCTCGTGAAGTATTTGTCGGTACCATGGCCACAATTTATAGCATTGGGTCAGATGAAGAATCCACCATCAAAAGCAGGATGCGTTCTGAAATAAACCCCGATACAGGAAAGGAAATGTATACTCCGGCAGTAGCACTATCTCTCATGGTTTTTTATGCCTTTGCCATGCAGTGCATGAGTACTTTGGCTGTGGTGAAGAAGGAGACAAATAGTTGGAAATGGCCGATGCTCCAGCTGCTCTACATGACCGGACTAGCCTACGTAAGCTCCTTTATTGTTTACCAGCTACTTTCGTAATTCTATAAACGTATCTACTGGTTTTCACGCCTAGTCTAAATCAGAAACTTTTGTTGGTACAGTAGAAATGATTTGGTCGGGATTGCAGACTATCTGAATCCGGATGTCTTTATGAGATAATTTTCTCAAATTGAAATTCATGGACTAAATGCATATTATTGTATCGAAAAGCGAATGTACCCTTTATGAAGAATTACATCAAAGAAGATGATCCTTTTATAGTACCAACGGTAGACTTGAAGTTGATAGAGGAGCATTTTGGAAACGCCAGCAATAAGTACGACAAATGCAGCGTTGCAAAAATGGAAGTGCCTCCAAGATGGAGGGAACCTTTTCAGCAGCCCGAATTTGACGAGATCAGCATCATGGTAAAGGGAAAAATTTTAATTATTATCGACGGTGAAAAGATAGAATTGGACGAAGGACAGAGTATTTTAGTGAAGAAAGGAGCAAGAGTGCGATATTCCAATCCGTTTGACTATCCGGCAATTTATTGGTCAGTTTGCCTGCCTCCTTTTTCTTTGGATACCGTCCACAGAGAATAATGCTTTGATTTTCCATGGCGTCTACGTTGAATATGATTTTCGTCAGGAACTGGCAATAATAATCTTGGCTTTTATGGCACTTAGATCAAATTGAGTAAATTTGCGACTTAATTTTTATTTATTAAAAAATTGAAATAATGAGAAATAAAATTGTAGCAGGAAACTGGAAGATGAACAATACGCTCGAAGAAGGTGTATCGCTTGCTTCAGAGATTGTAAATATCGTAGCAGATGAGCTAAAAGATGATGTGAAAATGATCTTATGCCCTCCTTTCATACATTTGAACAGCGTATCAAAAATCATAGGCGATGCTGATAAAATTGCACTTGGTGCACAAAACTGCAATGACAACCTCAAAGGAGCATTTACAGGTGAAATATCTGTAGATATGCTCAAGTCAGTTGGCGTGGGATATGTAATTCTAGGCCATAGCGAAAGAAGAGAATATTTTGGCGAATCCAATGCTTTCTTGGCCAAGAAAGTGAAAACCGTTCTAGAGGCTGGTCTTACTCCGATTTTCTGTTGTGGAGAAACCCTTGAAATCCGTGAAAAAGACGAGCATTTCAGCTTCGTCACCAAGCAACTGACGGAAAGCTTATTTCATCTTTCTGCCGCTGATTTTCAAAAGATAGTTATTGCTTACGAACCTATCTGGGCCATAGGTACAGGAGTGACAGCTTCTAAGGAGCAAGCGCAGGAAATGCACAAAAATTTGAGAGAGCACATAGCCGGAAAATACGGAAGTGATGTTGCCGATAGTATTTCTATCCTCTACGGTGGAAGTTGCAATCCTAAAAACGCAAAAGATTTGTTTGCCCAAAAAGACATAGACGGTGGACTGATCGGAGGAGCAGCTTTAAAATCCAGAGACTTTGTAGATATAGGAAAGTCTTATTAACTCATTCATGGCACGCAGGCTTATAGGGAGAATGGTCTTGATTTTGGGTATACTGCTCATCGGCGATTCTCCTTCTGTTTTTTCTGCCCAAGTGGATTATTGCAAGCTTTTTGGCGCGGTTTATATTGAGAAGAATCCTAAACTCGCCGACTTCAGAGTATATGAAGAAGAGTCCGAAGCGTTTAGCAATATCAAGGTTTTTGAAGTGGACAGCCGTGTCTATGCCGACCAACAAGGACTTTGGTACTTTACGGATAAGAAAGCTTTTGCAGATTTTTCTGTTTATTTCGAACCAAAAAAAGGCCTTGCCGAATTTTCTATTTATTTCATCGATATTGAATCCTTCGCTGGTTGTAACGATTAGATATGACTAATTATTTAAAAATTATAATATCATGCAGCCCAGACCTGCACGAGCTCCTGATTGCGGAACTTAGTGCATCCGGTTATGATTCCTTTCAGGAAATTGAAAATGAACTGGAAGCATTTATTGATGCAGAAAGATTCGATGAAAATGAGGTAGTTTCAATATTAAAAAAATATGGAATTTCGCCTTCAGTTAAAGTCGAAAAACTCAAGAATGTCAATTGGAATGAGGAGTGGGAGAAGAACTTTGAACCGGTTTATGTTGGAGATCAGGTGCAGATTCGTGCCGCATTTCACGCTCAATTACCTAATTATGATTTCGACATAGTTATCAATCCTAAAATGTCCTTTGGCACCGGTCATCACGAGTCCACATACCTCATGGTTTCGGAGCAGCTGAAAATTGACCATCAAAATAAGCACTTTTTAGATGTAGGAACCGGCACGGGCATATTGGCCATAATGGCTCAAAAAAAGGGTTCAAAATCCATAACTGCCACAGATATCGACGATTGGTGTATTAGCAATAGCAAAGAAAATTTTGCTTTGAATGCCATGGAAAATTATAGCCTTTTGCAAGGAACCATTGATAAACTTACATTCCCGGAACCCTTCGATATCATCTTTGCTAACATCAATAAAAACGTGCTTTTGGCTGAATTGGCTATTTATGCAAACCTACTGACTAAAGATGGCTTGTTGGTACTTAGCGGCTTTTATCAGGAAGATATAGATGATTTGACACAAAGGGCGGCCCAAAGCAATTTGAAACTCCTGCGTACAAACAACAAAAATAATTGGGCAATGATGGTTTTGAATCGCTCATAAACATAATTACACCCCCGAAAATCACGTTATTATCACTAAAAACTTATGTGGTTGATGTTTATCCAATTCGATAATAAAGTAGTAGTTCAATAATTGCTAAATTGTCAACTTTTCAAAACACGGGTTGTTGCGCTTTAGGCAGATGAGAAATGTCCTTTATTTTATTTTATTATTAATCGGCACAAATGTGGCATATGGCCAGCATGTGACCTTAAATGATTCTACAGAATCATTTGGTTTGCAGGTGGCTACCCTTTTGGAAAACACACGTAATGCGGAGGCCACGAGCATTGGGCAAGGCTTTCAGGCACTTTGGCCGGCTTCTTTTTCTTCACAACAACAGGCGCAGGTCATTGATATTGCTGTAAGGTTGCAGAAGAAAAAATATGCCGAAATCCCATTCCAACGTGATTTTTTTGGAGCTCTGACTTCAGGCGTAAGCCGAGCAGGACTTTCAGGGACAAAGCTGGATAATTATCTTGCTATGCTTGTGCAATCATTTGACAAGAGCAGCCCCAGGAATTTTGCCCGTGAATTGGTAAATCTAAGGATGTTTTTTGAACATGAAGCACTTCATTTCACAAAATACAACAGCCTTTATGCCTCCAATGCGAACTATGATTTTGAATATATAGAACAGGCAGCCGCGCAAACATACGAGGAAACCCTTGTAGAAGAAGCTCAATCAGAAGAAGGTCAGGAAGATGTCTGGGGCGATGACGCCACTGATGATGGCTGGGGCGACAACTCAAGCGATGATGGTTGGAGTGACGGCTGGGGAGATGATGAAGATTCTTCCGACGAAAGCAATTCCGGATGGGGAGTTGAAGATGATTCGAATGAGGCATCCACAGACGATGCAGTACTGCTCACTTTTGATGAAACCGTACTGTCATCCAATCTGCCTGAAAAAGAGGGCGCCGTAATAACCTTTGAAAAAGTAGATTTGATTATCTCTACCCAATATGATTCAACTGCTCTGATAGGTACAAAGGGAACGTTTCTTTTAGATAAATATATATTTATAGGCGAAGGAGGTAATTTTGACTGGACGTCTGTGGGCATGGATTCTAAGGCACTTTTTGTGCAATTGGAGACCTATAGCTTCAATACACGCAACCCCTATTTGGAGGCAAACAATGCAAACCTGCATTATGCCGATAAATTAGATAAGGAGGCAAAAGGGTATTTCGAATTTAAGAGCGTGCGTCACGATAGTGTGAGAATGTCAAAATACCCGAGATTTATTTCATATGGCAACGACGTGAGCATGTCACATCTTGGAGATGAAAACTTGCAATATACCGGGGGCATCGCCATAGAGGGTAAGTCCATGATAGGTGCTTCGGCTTATGGTCAGGAATCGCAGATGGAGTATAAGAATGCCGATGGCAAAAAATTTATGGTCCGGTCTAAATTATTTAATTTTCAGGACACAGTCATTACTTCGATTCATTCCAAAGTTACCGTTTATCAAGGGCGTGACTCTATTTTTCACCCTTCTGTCAAAACTAGGTTTTATACCAATAGCAAAAGGTTTGTAGCTATCAAGGACAAAAACGGATTCAGTGTCAGGCCGTTTGAGGCTACATACTACAACATGAGCATCGATGCCGACATGATCGATTGGGATATGAATACTGACAGCTTAAATATATCAATCCTTAATGCAAAAAGTATGCTTCCTGCATACTTCAAATCTGGTGAGTATTTTGATAATGAAGAAATCAAAGAACTGACAGGTGTGTATAATTTCAACCCTCTTATGGTGGCGTATAGCTATGGCGCCAAAAGAAAAACGCGTGAATTTTATGTTGCGGATCTGGTTAATGACCTCAAACTAAATGAAAAAGCCGTAAAAGGAGCAATGGAGCACCTTATGTACCTCGACTTTATCGATTATGAAGAAATAGGTGGGCGCATTTATTTGAAAGAGAAAGCACTTCATTTTGTGAGATCCAAAAACAACAAGAAAGATTATGATGACCTGCTCATTCCGTCGTTATCGATAAAAAAACCAAATGCCACGCTCCATTTGGATACTAAAGATTTGGTAGTCCGAGGCATTGACAAATTTTTTATCAGTGAGATCCTCGATGTATATATATACCCCAAAGACAACGAGATTAAACTATTGAAAAACCGTGATTTTGTTTTTGATGGGCAACTTTTTGCAGGAAATTTTGAATTTGTTGGGAGGAATTTCACATTCCGCTATGATAGCTTTTTGGTGGACTTACAGAACATTGATTCAGTAAAGTTTTATGTGGAGGGAGAAGGCCAGTATGAAAGAAAGAAAATTGATAATAAGCTTGTTTCGCTTGAGATGAGCGAAAATAATACCGGTGATGCCACGGAAGATAACAGCACAAACGGCACACTTTATATCAATCACCCTGATAACAAATCGGGGCGAAAAATATTTCCACAATACCCCAATTTTGATGCTGCTATGGGCGCAGTAGTATATTATGATGGCGAAGAAACACTTGGAGGCGCATATGACAAATCTGTATATTTCGTAGTTCCACCATTTGGAATTGACAGTCTTAGCAGCAATGATCCAGAGGCTATAGGATTTGAGGGCACTTTTGTGACAGGGGGGATGCTTCCTGAGTTTAAGCAAAAGCTAAAAATTATGGCAGACAATTCCCTAGGCTTCGATCATACCATTCCCGACGAAGGTTTTGATCTGTACGGCGGGCCTGGAAAATTATACAACAAAATACAATTGGATAAAAATGGATTGGTGGCAAGCGGAAAGGTCGATTACCTAACTAGTTCGTCTTACTCTGACAATTACGTGCTATATCTCGATTCGATGGTGGCAGAAGGAACTAATTTTAAGATAGAAGAAGGCAACCTCAACGGAATATTATACCCTGATATTTATACTGAGAATTTCAAAATGAAGTGGATGCCGAAGGAAGACCATATGATCATAAAAAATGAATTGGACAGCTTCCAGCTATATAACAATACTGCTAAACTCAGCGGATTTATCGACTTGACCCCAACTGGCGTAAATGGAGGAGGCACCATGACTACACGTGGATTTGAAACCCAATCAGAGGAATTTTCATTTGCACAAAATAACCTGATGGCCAAGCATTCAATATTTGAACTGGCATCGGATAACCCCGAAAAACCATTGCTCGCAGGAAATGACATTAGACTGGAATTTGATTTCGATCGAGATATTGCAGATATCAGCCCCGAAATTGAAGGAGTGGCGGCCATAGATTTCCCTTATGCGCAAATAAAGACTTCTATTTCAAAAGCAAAATGGAATCTTAAAGAACAAAAAATTTATATGACCAAACCAGAAGATATCGATATAGAAAACTCATATTTTTATGCTACACGTGAAGAATTAGATTCTTTGGCATTCAATGCTGAGTCTGCAGTATACGACATCCCAACAAGCGAGCTAAAAGTATCCGGAATCCCTTACATTATTGTGGCAGACGCCATGATCACACCGGAAAATAATGAAGTGCTTATTTTGGAAAATGCCCAAATAGGCGAGCTGTACAATACAACTATTGTTATAGATACGCTGAATGCATATCATAGATTGGTCAATGGAACCATCCAAATCCATTCCAGAAAGGATTTTTCGGGAAGCGCAACCTATGAGTTTGTAAATGCAATAAAAGATACTTTCAATATCAAATTAGGAGAATTTGAACTTTGGAAAGATCCAGAAGATAAAAATGCCACGCTCCAAACGATGGCCAAAGGAAAAATTGCCGGAGATGACCGATTCTTGATTTCAGAAGGGATATTTTATAAAGGAGATGTGACAATGTACGCCAGACAAAGGGCATTGGAACTTGATGGTTATATCCGGTTTAATCTCCAGTCGAGAGAAAATTATGATACCTGGATCAAGTATTCCAGCATGGACGAAGAGACCCAGGATGTCATGTTCAATTTTAATGAGGCAGTGACAGAGAGCGGGGAACTGCTCAATTCTGGATTGCATTATGGTAGCACAAGCAATGAATTGTATGCTCGATTTGCAGAAGAAAAGAAAAGCGACTTGGATGAGGACTTCTTTAAGCCAGATGGCTTGCTGTATTTCAATTCTGAAAAGGGCATGTTTATGATAGAAGACACTGCCAAAATCAATGGGAATAAATATAAAGGAAAGGTTTTTGGCTACAACGATGCCACTGGGGCATTGGAGTTTGAAGGTCCGGTAAATTTTATTGAGCCAATAGAAAATGTAACTCTTTCCGCATCCGGTATTGGAAGTGGTAATGTCAATGATGGATCTTTTCAGATCAATTCTTTGTTAAAATTTGACTACAAACTTCCCGATCAGGCACTTACTTTGATGGGAAAAGACCTTTTCGAAGTATTGGAAAATTTTGGTGCTCCCGAAGCTGAAAACGACCCAGATGCATTTTTATACAAAGTATCTGAGATCATCGGCGAAAAGGCAACGCAAGAATATGATAAAAGGAACAAAGAAGAATATATACCTATCGCATCCTTTACTTCTAAAATGGCAGGGAGCCTTGTGTTTTCAAAAGTAAATATGGAATGGTCGCCGACATACAACGCCTGGTACAGCAAGGATAAAGTGGGTTTGTCCAATATCCTTCGCATGGATATTAATGCACTTTTAGACGGTTTTATCGAGATCAAGCGATCAACAGAGTTGGGTACCATAATGAATATTTTTATTCAGGCTTCATCCGACAGTTGGTACTACTTTGGGTTTCAGGACAACAGATTGTCCATATATTCTTCGAATGATGAATTCGTAGATATCATCGCTTCAAAAAGCAATATCAATAAAGCCGGATTTGGAGAATATGCCTTTGTCGATGTAGACCTTCCGGACGTTTTGAAATTTGTGGATAGGTTCCGGTTGGAATATCTCGGCATCAAAGATCCATATGAAATCAGGATGCCGGTCGAAGAAGTTTCCGAAAATCTGGATTTCTTGGAAATCCCCGTGGATAACACAGAAGATGGCGACACGATCCCCATGGAAATTGAGGACAATACAGAAAAAAGCCTGACCGAAAGCAAACCAAAGAAAGAGGAAAAACCACAAACCGAAGAAGATCTGCTAAATCCCGTGACGCCTGACAAACCCGCAACAAAACAGGACGAGGATCTAGGCTTTTGATAAATATTACCAGTCGATGTATAGCTTCAGGTAAAAAACTCAGCCAAAAAGCCCCTAAAATCCATGGCTGCGATCCATGGAAAAACAAGGCTTTTTCATGAGCCTTTCGTTGCTGACCTTTTAGAGAATACGATCAACAGCTTCCAGTAAATTCTTGGCTAAAAAAGTGGGTTCGCATTCATTGGTTTTTTCTTCGGCAATAAGCACGGTCTTTGCCCCGACTTTTTGCCCGCACACAATATCACTCCACCGATCCCCGATCAACCACGAAGTGGTTGGATCGATATCAAATTTCGCGATGGCTTTTTCCAGCATCAGTGAGTCAGGCTTGTGTAAAAGCGACGCTGAAAATGTCGGGCTGTTGGGACTGTAATAAATATGGTCGATCAAAAAGCCTGTTTTTTCCATGAGAATATCATGACAGGCATGCATCTGTGCTCGCGTATAAAGCCCTTTGGATATTCCCGCCTGGTTGGTGACTACAATCGCCAAATAC
>JAUHYU010000109.1 GCA_030426345.1 Bacteroidia bacterium | reverse complement strand
GTTCAGGAGGATGGATGCCATGTTCGAATGTATTTTTTGAAACTCCTATCACGACTGATCAATCTTTAATTAAACTTCTCACCCCTGCTAACCCATTTATCTACATCTTTCTCTGACCTATCTTTAGGAAGACCTGGGTGGATTACACTTGCGGTACATTTTTCAGCTGCCTTGACCAAATCCTGATAACTACCTCCATCGGGATTTTGTATGAAGGCTTTTTTGTCAGTATTGTAGGCGAATATATTTTTGTTGATCTTGATGCATTCATCACAAGACGTACATTCATCTGTCTCAATCCATGGAGCCATGTAATCCCTTTTAGCCTCACCTTTGGTTTGACCATTCTCAGGAGATGTATCTACTGGTGTAGTTGCCAAAGCAAGGTCTCTCAAATCTACACCGCCGCCTGCTGCCATTTTCATCAAGCCTTGTGCTATATTACTCACCACTTCAACTCTTACTTTGGACTCTATGTCTTCTTCTTTGACTTCTTCTACTCCTACTCCTGCTATGTCTCTCAACATAATCCAGAAATCCCGTCGTTCTTCACATGACTCGACAATTGGTTTGGCTACTATCACTCTGCTCAAGTGTTGCTTTTTATCCACTGCCCAAATGAATGGAAACTTACCTTCTCTGTCGCCTTCTGTCAGTTCAATAAAATCAGCTAATGGAATCATACTGTCGTTCCAAGTATCTCTTGGTGCCTGACGGAAATGCTTTCTAAATCGAGCCTCAGTAATCGCAAAGTCTGCAAAAGTCATCGCTACTTCCATTGATTTCTCCCGGTTGTTTTCGAGATACTTCAGCGTATAAGTAGGCCACAAGTCATTCATTGCAGGATTGCCAGATAGATCAAAGTTATCTTTGGCTTTAATGCCTTCTTCAGGATTGTATTTGAATATTGGATATGCCCGGCTTTCTACTGCCAACTTGGCTTGGTGAGCACCTAAATCATCTCCAACTCCATGTTCTGGTTGGCAAGTTGTATAGAGGTTAAACAGAGCAGGTCTTTTAGCCATCAGCCCATCAATAAAGCCTTCAATCATTTGACTCGTATTGGCCATAGTCCCTTGCAAAACATAAGTGTTTCGATGCGCCATGCCAATCAAGCCTATTTCTTTACGAGGTTCAGATTTACCTTTCCAAACCTTACCGTATTGTGCCATATCTGATATTTGACCAATGAACCCAGAGGTGCAAGCCTGACCTCCTGTATTCGAGTAGACTTGTGTATCTACTACGATCACTTTGATCGGCATGCCTGATGCCATCATTCTGGATAGGTTTTGGAATCCTATGTCATACATAGAGCCATCACCACCCAAGGCAACTACCGGAGGACACAGCAACCATTCTTCTTCTGAAAACTGATGCCAGTTGAAATAGGTAAAGAATTCTCTATTTTCTTCTGCATTGTAACCTCCGCTCAACTCCATCTCTGCTTTACGAATAGTTCGGAAACCATCGGCCATCTTGGCCATATGACCTTCGAATATACCCATTGCAAGAGAAGTAGAATCTTGGAACAAGTGATTGGCCCATGGGAATGGATAAGGGTTGTACGGATAGGTACTTCCCCATACAGAAGTACATCCTGTGGAGTTGGTCATACCCATATACGATCTGCCTTTTCCAGTAGTGCCGTCAACATATTTCCATTTTAGTTTTTTAAGATCAGATAGCAATTGGGTAACTTCTTTGAGCCAATCCTGATCTATCGGTTCTCCTCCTTTTTCAGACTCCATTTTGCTGGTGATGTCTGACATTGTGAGGTCTTTATTATGCGCTTCTGCAATGATCTTAGACATTACTTCAGCATCAGCAACGTTGACGGTATTCATCAACTTGAGCTGAATGTGTTTTTCAAGTTTTTGTGTCAAGTCTTCTAAATGAGCCAAGTGTTTTTCAACTCTAGGTTGCATAAGCGATTCAACTGTAGCGACAAATAAATGCACTACTGTTTTCTCTGAACAGCCGAGACATGCTCCGTCTCCACTCGCAAAATTCAGATAGGCATTCTTGTCGAGTAACATGGTTTCTAATGGGCCTATCTTTTCTTCTAAATCATCTATGCGATTGAATTTTTTAGGTGTGTTTGGTAAGTCCATCCACAAATCCCAATCTTTTCTCAACGTAGCTACAGAGTCTTCGGTCTGGGGTACAATTCGTAAGGCATCATCATTACATACTTGCACACATTCCATACAACCCTTACAGGTCTGTGGGTTTATTGTGATACTAAACAGTCCTCCACTACCTTCTTCTTTTTTCTCATGGAGATCATAATAGGGTCTTGTCAGGGCAAACTTGAAATCTCCTAATTCAGCTTGGAACCATTCTAATTCTTTGGCTAAATCAGTACCTTGGTTTTCACGTATTACTTGATCAATCACCTGATTGATTAAGGTATTGACAGTTTCTTCTCTATTTTCTTTAAAAAGCTCTCTGACTTTTGATGATAGCTTTCTTACTTCTTTTCCCAAGTATTCTACTTTGGCATGTTTTTTACGAACGCGCTTTACGATTGTATCCAAAACATCGGACAATTCACTTACCAAGCCTGGTATTGCAGTATCTGGACAAACTGTGTAGCAATCCCCACAGGCAGTACAATTCTCTGGCACCCACTCTGGATGATCAAATCGAATACCTGTCATGTCTCTAAATAACGAGGAGGCTGCCGGCATCACACTCAGACCAATGAATGGATCGGTGATATTGTCATTTCCATTTCCTTTTTGGTAAAAATTACCTGTTTGCTCCCAAAAACGATGTACATCACTTAGCCTCGATTCACTAACCGGACTATTTTTCAGCATAGATGGTAATGACAGTTCAGTAGTCTGTTGTATCTTTTCTTTTTTCTCAGATATGGTTTTGTCTGTGATTTCATAGACCTCATCAAACCCTCTACGTACCACCCTCATGTTATCATCAACAACACGTTGGCCCTTGCCTCCAAATTTGTGTTGTAATTGATCTTCTATTGCTTTAAGCAATTCTGTTTCGGATAGATTGGCATTTTTCTTCAAAGGTGATGCTGCGAAAAATGCACCTTGGAAGGCAATTCCTTGCATTCTCAATTGCAACTCTGAATCGGTTGCTTCCTCTCTTGCGATCTTGAATCCGTCTATATAGTGAATATGGATGTTATTGTCGATGATCTGTTTTTGATAATGAATAGGTATGTCATCCCAAACCTCTTGTGGAGTTGCTTTTTCACTTTGAATAATGAAACACCCATCTTTCTTCAAACCTGCTAAGGCATTGGTGTGTTTGAATACATTTGGATCAGGTGAAAGCACAACATCCACAAAGTAAAACTCACAATTCATTCGAATTGGTTCAGGTGCAGCCGCAAGGTAATAGGTAGTAGGCTGTCCTTTTTTTTCTGAACCATATTTTGGGTTGGCTTTGATATCATAGCCCAATAATTCGAAAAGCGTCATGGCCAGATTTTTACCCGTTGTTATGGCACCCCATCCACCAACAGAGTGAAAGCGAACTGTAGTGGCACCTTTAGGCATTAGATCCGGATTTTCTGATCCCTTAACTACTAAATCTTTTATATTTGGATAGGAATCTTGTATTGTTTCCTGATATAACTTTTGTTTTGGGGTAAAGGGGATTTTTCGGATAAAATCAATCGACAAGTAAAATTGCTTTTTATGTTTCCCGTCAGTCAACATGTTTTCAACGGCACCAATGATGCCTTCAGCTTGTAAATCACGACTTCCCATGCCGAAGGAACCTGAATATACTGCAGGGATGTCTGAAGACTTATAGTTTGGAAGTGAGGGGTAAGGCTTATTTTTATTGATTGTGCTATTTTCTAAGCATTTAGCTAAAACCGCCCGGATTTCCTTTGCAATGGGGAGGTCGGTAGCCAATGGTTGATCTAATCTTTCAAGTATAGTTACTCCCTTTTTGCCTTTTAGTATTTGACCAATCAAATCATCTGGAAATGGTCTAAACATAACTAAATCAACCACACCAACCTTTAATTTGCGTGTTTCCCGCAAGTAATCTACCACAGCTTCAGCACTCGTTACAACACTGCCTTGACCAAGAATCAGATAATCCGCATCTTCTGCCCGATAAGACATTACGCGCTTATATTGACGTCCGGTGAGATCATAATATTCCATAAAAGCCTTATCGGCTAATTCTTTTATATGATCAAAAAAGAAGGGCCGTTGCGCAGCGACACTCTGCATGTAGGAGTCTTGATTCTGAACAATGCCAGCCATCAATGGATTATCTACATCCCAAAGTTCAGGAATTCGTCTCCGTTTATCGCCATAGATGATTTTCTGGGCTGGGGTAGGGGTGTCAATGATATCGTCTGGTCTACCAAGGTATTCTTTTATTAATTCTCGTTCTGGAATGAACAAAGATTCAATTAGATGCGTGGTTAGAAATCCGTCCTGTGCTATTACGCCTGGGTTTAAAGCCAATTCTGCTACCCTATGGGATATTACATTTAAATCGGCAACATGCTGCGCGTTTTTCGCGAATATTTGAAAGAAACCAGTGTCGTCAATGGCATGATAGTCATCATGTCCGGCATGAACATTTAAGGTGGATTTGGTCATGGCTCTCGCACCAATGTTAAGAACATAGGTAAGCCTTTTACCAACAGCTGCATATAGGGATTCATGCATGTAGGCTATTCCTTGCCCGGACGAAAAGTTGGATGCACGTTGGCCAGTCATGGAAAGGCCAGCTGTAACAGCTGCCGCCGCATGTTCTCCTTCTGGTTCTATAAATATTAGTGGTTTGTCTGAAATATTCAGATGACCTTTCGCGGCTTCTTCCGCCCAATATTCTCCCATTTGTGTAGACGGCGTTATTGGGTAGGCTCCTGCAGCATCTGATGATTCGCGTTCACACATGATGGCTGCAGTATTTCCATCTAAGGCTACACGGGTACCAGGGTATTTTATTTTTTTATTTTCCATGACAGCATTTTTCGTCAATTGTTAACGTTGGTAAAATAGAATTAGCGAATTGAAAATTTAGCCTTCAACTCACTATTGATTTGGTTTGCTCCGCCAGCCCTATAAATTTCTTTGCTATTTCTGGGTTCATCCATACGTCTTGTTTTTCGTAGGCATTAAAGAGAAATTCCAGTTTGAGATTGTCGAATTTGGTGTCGGTATTTCTACACTCAATCAATAATTCCTCAATGGAATTATTGGGGTTCAATTCAATATTATGATTCAATAGATATCCGGCCAAATAACTTTTAATAGCTTTAAGGGAGTTTTGACATACCATATAATGCACAACGTCTTCTTCAGGCTTAAACAGTTCTTCCCGAGCGATCTGCATATAATCTTCTGCCTCATCCATCATAGTTTTTATTTTTTGATCATACATGACTAAAACTTTTTATTATATAGAAATTGATGCTTCTGTTTGGCTTCTTATTGTAAGACAAGTTATTGACATTAATATTCACATAAGGTGACATTCGTCAACTTATCACATGATTGATATCAAGTCTGTGTTCTTCCTCAGTGCTTAGTATGTAAGCCTCGTCTTAATAATGTGCAGGTTGTTAAATGGTAATTCCAATAGTTTAATCCATTTAGGGTTTTGGGTAGTAAGGGAACGCGAGAAGGAGGGACTATTTCATGGATTTTGAGTCCTTTTTTGGAATAAAAAAAGGCTTGGGGCAAGATAAAGGCATAGGTGAAAATGACAGGATTGTGGTGTATTCGCCATCCTGTTTTTGAATAGAGTTCGTCTATATCATAATCCTAGATTAATTCGAAGGGCAAATCATCATGAGATTTGGGATAATGTTTGGCTGTGTCTTGCTTTTAGAAATGCCAAGTTAATGTTTAAACTATTTCCCCACTTGAGTGAAAATTTCCGGGTCAGGACGCTCCTTAGAAAAGGAAATATTATCAATGTATTTGCGATATCTGACATCACCTAAAGTGTCATTTTTCCATGTATATCCAATCATTTCTGTAGGCACTTTGAGCCCGGTGACGTCCTTCCATTGGTCATAAACGATTGCATTATAGTTTTCGGCTTTCTCTGCATCATGGTAGGTGATAGAATAGTTGATCATTTTTAATAAGTTGTCTTCCTTGCCAAACCACAATATGTATTGGTCTTTTGGTGCAAATCCCACATCGTCCCCAAATGTCACCTTGATCCTATTACATGCTACACCTTGCATTATGCGAGGCTCCAATGTTTCATGATTCGTTCCTGGGTCTGCAGTTACAAATGGAATGGCAAAAAAGTAGAACCTCAGATTGTGCATGAATCGAGGATCTTTTGATGGGAAACTGTCTCGGTTTGGATAATAGTAAATGGAATCAGTAGTAAACCCAACAACATACTGACCCCTCTTTTCCATCATCTCATTTCGATTTTTAAGATCAAGAATATGTGCTACAGTATCCCCATCATATATCTCGTCAAATTGCAAGGTGCCATATGAATTCCAGGTATCTAGCCCTCCATGTGCCTTCAATGCAGTGGCAAAAGGTTCAGGAAATTTTGATAAGCTCTCTTCACTTTTTTGCTCTTTTGGCATACAGCCAATAACTACTACGACTAAAATAACTAAAATTAGATGTACTGATTTCATTCTTTTTTTTTAGGGAAAATTATCCGTCTTAAACACACGTCAAGGCATTATGTTTGATTTTAGTTGTATGGTTTCAAAGGGTCAGCGCCCAATGTTCCTTCTAGAAATTTTAAATGGCTCAACGATTTAACTTTGCTTAGCTTTTTCTTAGCAGCCTTTAATTTGGCAGGAACATCAAGAATTGTAGAGGCTTCCTCAAAATTTTCTGTCTCAATAAACCGGGTAAGAAAATCGACATTCTTTGACCAGAGGTCTGTATCTCGCTGTTGCTTAATGAGTAGTCTTTCTCTATACCAATCACTTTTGAGCACTGCATCTCTTTCAAACATTTTTCTGATTTCTGGATGATGTCGGTCTTTACCCTCAAACTCACCATCGATCATGATTTTGATCAGGGATTTTAATGGTGGGCACAGTGCCTCATACGTGCCATCCTGCATAAATCCCTCAGCGACACGTTTTTCTGTGATGGTGAGATTATGAATTGATGCGGCAAAGGTATCCATGTCTTGCGTTTCCGGTCGAAGCATTTCATTGGTAAGTACAGCATCCGGATTGCTGAAAATTCTACCAAGGAAATGATGAACAAACTTGATGGTAATTCGATACCCCAATAAACTTGCTTCTACTTTTTGTCCTTTATATTCGAAATCTTCTACCTTTTCCAAATAGCCATTTTCAATCAGAAATTTAGGGTCACGTTCTGCAACTGTCATGCGACACCAGATTTCAGGAATCAATAAACTAATATCATGATCTACTCTATATTTTGGGCCTATGTATCCTGCGGCAGATGAGAACCCGGCATATCCTGTTAAGATGCTTGAAACAAATGCATTGTTGAGGTCGGCAGCAGGCAAGAGGGCATTGAAAGGCCCTTTTGTCAATGACCCTTCAGATCCAAAACCGGTCGTCGATGGTGATTTTCCCGTAACGCTACACATAAAATCAATGAAAAGTTCCGGAAGCTCCTGATAGTGAATTGGATTATAAAGCGCTAGTGGTGGCACATTGATTGCGGGCTCTGCTGGATTATTCCTACGACCAGGAAGTACAGCGTTTACAGGCATGTGAACGGGTTTGTCTAGAGGAATTTTCCTGTAAATTCGGGTGCCGATTTCTCCAATATATTTTTCATGTGGTTTGACTAAATCCGGGCGTACTTGTAAATATCTTGGGTTTTTGGTAGGTGTACCATTGACCAGACGAGGCTCAGACGGTATTACCAAGTATTCTGGAGAGTCACTACTCAAAAAATTGTTTATAAGATCTTTTACAGGCTTGGTGTATAGATCAAACCCGATGGCATCTTCCTTGATTTCACGAACCTGTGCTCGATTTAGAGGCTCAAAGTTTGATAGAAATGTATTTGGACTTGATAGATCTAATTCCCCTTGACGGTCATATCCTTTATGTATGCAGTCATCCGGTCGCTGAAAAAGGCGCGCTTCACTATTTTTGATAAGCTTAACACTTGTATTTTTGTATTCCTCATTCAGGTATTCAAGGTCTTTGGTTTTTAAAACTATGGAGGCAGAAATGTCGTCTTCTGTTTGCACCTTTTGAGCTGCATTAAAGTCTTGGCGCAATTGAAAGATTCGCCATGAATTATCAAGGTCGTGACCTAAGCGCAGGTAGCTTGCCAATAATTTACGACCTTGGAATTTCAGCTCATTGCCAGGTGTTCCATTTACTTGATCTACTGAAAACTGATCTTTCCAATTATCTTTCCAGTCAGGTCTATAGTGCCTTTTGATAACATAGATCAGATCTTTAACCCGCTGAGGTATAGATTCAAGCCATGCATTATATTTGTCTGTGTAGTCATCTGATCTGGTAAATAATTTGATGACAGATCCAAGCGATCTTTTGGTGCTTAAGATAGGTCGAGATGGTTTGGGGTTTTCGAATTTCTCTTTAAATCGATTGGAAATATCGGACTTCATGATTTTTTCTACCTCTTCCAAATCTTTTTGGATATCAGCCACGATGACCGTTCCCTGGATCATGGCATCTTGTATTGGTTTGGAAATTTCAGATTTTCCGCCACCGGAAACTGTACAAGGTTTGTGAAGGAACGTACCTTCCGACAATGTGCCAATCAAATGCCATCTCGGGCCATCCAGTTGCTTTTGCATTTGAATTTTATAGCCTGATGGAAGTAAATACTGGTTTTCGGGAAGCAGTTTGATCTTTTTTTCTTTGCCACCTTTTTTCCAAGTGACTGATTGCTGCATAAGGTCAAAATGTGCATTTTCAGGTACATAATGTATGCTCGGGAATGTTTTGTCCACTCCATATCCTTCATCTCTGACATCCATTATATCTCCATATAAATGAACAATATCCTTAAATGTCATATTGTTGGTAGGCAGGCGATCATCAAGATGAAATTCCTCGCCAAGGTCATAACTTGGAAATGCAATGGCTCCACCGGCATGTTCTTCTTCACTCAGACCGAATAAATTGGCCGAATAGCTGATTTGTGTTTTTACCTCCTTCTTGCAATAACCATAGTAATTATCCGCAATCAGGGTAACAATAACGCCACGTTCATCCCGGGCAGTAATCTTAAATGCTCCGCCGTCGTTGTACTTTTCATTTTCCTTTTTCCAGCACATACCATCTTGGCGCTGTCGCTCCGTGGCATTATCATAGTGCGGCAGTCCCAAATCTTTCTTTTTCAGATTGACTAAATGTGGTGCAAGAAACACACATCCTGTGTGACCCGTCCAGCCATCGGCATCTAAGGCAGCATCATTTTTAGGCAGGTGTGGATCTCCTGCATTGCCGAATATTGATTCTACAAAGTCCAAGTTACTCACTAGGTTGCCAGGGGCAAAGAACCTGATTTCCATGGATTTTTCAGGGATTACTCCAGGTACTTCAGGTACTACGATGGGCCGAAGAAGCACACTAACAAACAACTCTGCCGTTTCTTTCTGATTTGCCGTGAATGGCAAAGTCATTAATTCTTTTGGCGGGTTGAGTGCTGCATGCAGGAGATTACAAAAAACCAGTTTCGGAACTGCTTTTTTATCGTTGGCGATGGGAAGCCCTCCTTCACAAACATGGAATACCCCTTTGGTAGTACGGCGATCTTCCTTAGGATTATTTAAAATACCCTGGGCAGTACGGTATGTTTTTACAATGTCGGTCTCATATATGTCAGCATCAGGCGGCATCGATAAAACCCTTCCAAGTCCATGACGATCAAGAATAAAAGGGTGTTCGGGCAACGTGATGTTTTGGCCATTCTTTACTTCCTTAAGGTAATCCTCCAAAAAATCCTGTATCCGTCTTCCGGGAGGAGAGAGGTGACTCGATAAAAGCCGGGCCTTTTCACGGTAATTATTCAATAATGGCGTGGCTACTTCCAGAAAACCTTCCGTTTCTTTACTTCCTTCAATTTTAAATCCTAGCGCTGCCAGCTTAAGATCAATGTATTGTATTATTTTGTCTTCATCAATCGCTGAGCTTTTGTGATCAATGCCTATGCCGAATGTTCTTTTAACCGTCATTTAGATATTATTAATGTGTGTCAATTTAGTCATACAGTAGATTGCCTGTCACTATTTATACAAAAAGCAACAAACAATCACAAAATTAAAAATTTTTAACAATAGTAGGGTTTTATTGTCCAAATGAATTGAAAATAATGTTTTCATTGAATTCAATGATTGATATAGTGGATATCGTTGGGTTGAAAGCAAAGTTCTGCTTTTCAGAAATAGTATAACTCGGAAATATAAAATGATAAATAATCTTTACCCAATAATTGCGGTACATTATTTGAAAAAGTGGGGCCTAAATATTACTATTACGAGTATATGGTATGTGAAGCAGCTTATGATAGAAGTTAGCGACATTGTAAATGTCTTTTTGGGCATTCCATAAAACAATTTTTTTAGCTATAAAACCTATTAAAATCCATCAAATCAATGTTTATGAAAAAGAGATTAGGACTTATTTTAACCATGGCCATTTTGGTTTTTTCTTGTGGCACAAAAAAAGAACAAGAGAAAGAAAAAGAAAAACAGACAGATCAAGCCAATGACATCACAGGCAATTTTTATTTACCTCCATTAGCTACAGCTGGTGAAGGCGCTTATTTGAAAGGCGAGTTGATTTATCCATTAGATAACAAACCCACTCCTGAGTGCCACGCTTCTACGATAGTTGAGACCCCTTCGGGACTTGTGGCGGCTTTCTTTGCGGGGACAGAAGAAAAGGATCCTGATGTTGGTATTCGGGTCACGCGCCTCGTCGACAACAAATGGACTTTTCCGGAAGAAGTGGTTAATGGAGTTGAGAATGAAAACTTGAGATATCCATGCTGGAATCCTGTTTTGTTCCAACCCAAGGATGGCCCTTTGATGCTTTTTTATAAAGTCGGCCCGGATCCGCGCACATGGTGGGGGATGCTGATGACATCTGAAGACGATGGAAAAACTTGGTCGGAACCTGTAAGGTTAGGAGAGGATGAAAAGATCGACCACTTGTTGGGTCCAATCAAAAATAAAGCTGTACAGCTGGCCAGTGGAAGGATCATTGCCCCGACGAGCACAGAGATAAAATTGGAAGATGGCGATGTGGATTGGATGGTGCACTTTGAAATCAGTGACGATGGAGGTGAAACCTGGAAAGTTGTTGGCCCGATCAACGATGGAAAGGAATTTGATGCGATCCAGCCAAGTGTATTGACTTATCCCGATGGAAGGTTGCAAATACTTTGCAGAAGCCGTCAAGATGTAATCACAGAAAGCTGGTCTGATGATGACGGAGAGACTTGGTCGCCTATGAAGGCGACAAGCTTGCCCAATCCAAACTCAGGAACGGATGCAGTTACCTTGCAAGATGGCAGACAGTTGTTGATCTATAATCACTCAACAAAGAAAGGTGAAGAGCCTAAAAACAGGAATTTGCTAAATCTGGCGATCTCTGACGATGGAATCAATTGGAAGCCCGTGATGACGCTGGAAAACGTACCGGCAGAAAGTGGATATTCATATCCTGCCATTATCCAGACTGCTGACGGACTTGTGCACGCGACGTATACGTACATGAGGCAAACTGTGAAATATGTAGTTGTAGATCCGGCTAAGCTTTAGGTTATCTATTGATTAGGCGTAATCAGTTGTTAAAAAGCCCTCAAAATCCATGGATTTTGAGGGCTTTTTAGTTCTGTCCCCTGCAGGCGGGAGGTAGGGGTGGATTTTTATATAGCCTCTCTACTTCTAAAATGAAACTCTGAAGATATATCTCCCCCTGCACCCCCTCCAAGAGGGGGACAAAGCCGGATTAGGGCTATTAGGTGCTTATAGGAAGACAAAAAAAGCCTTAAAATCCATGTCCTAACAATAATCCGTCACTCTGAGCTAAGCGCGCAGCGTCTGTTAGCAGTCTGCGATATTATTTCAAACAGCTAGCAGATCCTCACGCCTTCGGCTCAGGATGACGGCCATTTATGGGTTTGGTCTCTTCATCAAGCCATTCTACTGAACGATTAAACAATTCAACCATTGAACCATAAAGCCCCAAAAATCCATGAAATATAAATTGCCCACCCAGCTATTAAAACCTATTTTTACCACATGATCACAGGAGAACTCAAATCACAAGTAGATAAAATATGGGATGCGTTTTGGACGGGCGGCATCTCCAATCCCCTCACCGTCATCGAGCAGTTTACCTACCTGCTCTTTATCCGCAGGCTAGACGAAAAACAATTGCTCGAAGAGAAAAAAGCCAATATGATCGGCGTGCCCGTGCAGCATGCCATTTATACAGAAAACCAACAGGAGCTTCGTTGGAGCGCTTTCAAAAATAAAGATCCGCAAACCATGTTCGACCTATTTACGCGACCAGCGGCAGGCGGGCTCACGGTATTCGATCACATGAAAGAAGTGGGCGAAAAGGCAGGCGTTTTTGCCCAATACATGAAAGGCGCCACCTTTATGATCCCGACGCCGCGACTGCTCGATCAGGTGGTGCAGATGATCAGCCTCATCAAAATGGAAGACCGCGACACCAAAGGCGACCTGTACGAATACCTGCTCTCCAAGATCGCCAGCGCTGGCACCAACGGACAATTTCGCACACCACGACACATCATCAAGATGATGGTGGAAATGGCCGAGCCCAAAAAGGAAGATACGATTTGCGATCCTGCATGTGGTACGGCGGGCTTTTTGGTGGCTGCCGGAGAATACATCCATGAGCACCACAAGGATTGGTTTCACGAAAAGGAATTTCGTGCGCACTACAACAGCAGCATGTTCAGCGGATTTGAATTTGACCCTACCATGCTGCGCATCGGGGCGATGAACCTACAGCTGCACGGCATCGAATCGCCCAACCTGATCGGCAAAGATGCGCTGAGCGAAAGCAATGGCGACATTCGCGACAGGTACACGCTCATCCTCGCCAACCCGCCATTTAAGGGAAGCCTGGATTATGATTCGGTAGAAAATTCATTGCTGAAAATAGTACAGACCAAAAAGACGGAATTGCTCTTTTTGGGCCTGATGCTGCGCAAACTAAAAACAGGGGGGCGCTGTGCCGTCATCATTCCCGACGGGGTGCTGTTTGGCAGCTCTAAAGCACACAAGCAGATGCGCGAAGAAATCATCGCCAACCACAAGCTAAATGCCGTGATCTCGATGCCAAGTGGGGTTTTTAAGCCCTATGCAGGAGTGAGCACGGCCGTGCTTTTCTTTACCAAAACCAACTCAGGAGGCACAGATCAGGTGTGGTTTTATGATATGAAAGCCGACGGATTTAGCCTTGACGACAAGCGCGCTCCACTAGGAGCCTCTTCCCCGGAAGGGGGCGAAGAGGGTGTTGGTCATGAACAAAATAACATTCCCGACATCATATCGCGCTATAAAAACCTGCCGGCAGAAGCAGATCGGAAGCGGACAGATCAGAGCTTTATGGTGCCGTTTGAAGAGATCAAAGCCAACGATTGGGACCTGAGCATCAACCGCTACAAGGAGATCGTGTATGAAGAAGTGGCGTACGATCCCCCTGCCGACATCATCGCCGACATCAAAGCGCTCGACGCCGAAAGAACCAAAGCTTTGCAAACATTGGAGGAGCTGTTGGGATGATTGGTGATTTTGTAAATATTATTTCTGGGTATGCCTTCAAGTCAAACCTTTTTAATACAGAAGGTAATGGAATGCCAATTGTTAGAATAAGAGATGTTGGTCGAGATAAAACAGAAACCTTTTATGATGGTGAATATCCTGATGCATATGTTTTAGGATATGGAGATTTCTTAGTTGGAATGGATGGAGATTTTAGGTTGTCAGAATGGAAAGGTCCAAAAGCTCTACTAAATCAGCGAGTTTGTAAAATTGTACCTAATGAGGAAATTATAAATTCAAGATACCTTCTTTACATGCTTCCAAAAGAATTAAAGAGGATAGAAGATGCAACTTCATATGTTACAGTGAAGCATTTATCTGTAAAGAAAATTAAAGAAATCGAGATCCCCCTTCCGCCACTAGCGACTCAGCAAAAGATTGCGGCGATATTGGATGAGGCCGACAAGGTGCGCCAGCTCAACAAACAACTCATCGAAAAATACGACGCCCTCACCCAATCCCTCTTTTTAGATATGTTTGGGGATCCTGTCACGAATCCGAAAGGGTGGGGTACAAAAAATATAGAAGAGTTGGTAATTAAAGAAAAGGGATCAATAAAGAGAGGCCCATTTGGAGGGGCATTAAAAAAGGAGATTTTTGTAGATGAGGGATATTTAGTCTACGAGCAATTTCATGCTCTAAACAATGATTTTACTATGGCGAGATATTTCATAGATGAATTGAAATATAAAGAACTTGAAGGTTTTGCAGTTAAACCTAGGGATATAATAGTTAGTTGTTCTGGAGTTTACCTAGGCAAACTTGCAATTGTTCCGGATGACGCACGTGCAGGAATAATAAATCAGGCATTGCTTAAAATAACATTGGATCAGAAAAAGATGAGAAACAATTTTTTTCTCTTTCATTTTACTCAAAAGAATTTCAGAGAAACTTACTTTAATGCTAACAGAGGGGCAGGAATTCCAAATTTTCCTCCAATGAGTGATTTTAAGCGATTTCCCTTTATAGCTCCACCAATAGAAACACAAGACCAATTTGCAGAACGAGTGCAAGCCATCGAGCAGCAAAAAGCGCAGGCCCAGGCATCCCTACAAAAGTCAGAAGCGTTGTTTCAGAGCTTGCTGCAGCGCGCGTTCAAGGGCGAAATAGCCTGATCCACTGTCCCCCGCAGGCGGGGGTAGGGGGTGGAATTTTTTCCATGTCTACTCTACATCAATTATGAAACTCAGAGGAATACCTCCCCCTGCGCCCCCTCAGGGAGGGGGATAATGCCAGGTCGGATGCTGTTCCCGCCAAGCGAGTATATCTTATTTATTGAGTTTGGAAAGAAATCATAAATCAAGTCAACAAAGAGCAGCGTAATTTCATGGATTTTATATGCTTGATCATATCCATGTCCCCCTCAAGAGGGGGATAAAGCCAGATCGGGCAATTAGGTGCTTATAGTGGTTTGGAAAAAATAGAGACAGGAAAAGGCATGAACTTCCATGGGTTTACGAGGCTTTTTAGCACTGTCCCCCGCTGGCGGGGGTAGGGGGTGGATAATTTGTAAAAACCAGAAACCAAATTGATATGAAACTCTGAATGATAAACCTCCCCCTGCACCCCCTCCAAGAGGGGGACAAAGCCCCTAAAATCCATGTCCAAACAATAAGCCGTCACTCTGAGCTTTTCGCGATGAGTCTATTTGCTCTTTGCAAGATCATTTCTCACAGCTGGCAGATCCTTACGCCTGCGGCTCAGGATGACGGATGTTTGTGTGTTTGGTGGAAATAGAGACAGTAAAAGCCTTAAAAATCCATGAAAAAGTGCATATTTGTTGACAAAAAAAGACAAGTATATATCTCACAAATAAGAAATTTTTTCAAGGTTGATCTCAAATTTCGATTTTTTACGTGACGAATGGCCCTCGATTTTCACCAAGGTGAGAAAAGCGGAAGAACGGGTATATTCAGAGCCCATCTCTACGGCGAGCTATTGCCGCCTGATATTGGAGGAATGCATGCACAAAATATATGATCAGGAGTATCTGGAGCGTCCTTACAACAACGACCTGGTCAACCTCATGTCGCAGCAGGAGATCAAGGAGCTGATTCCTTATCAGCACTTAAGTGGTCTTGATATCGTAAGAAAGACTGGAAATAGTGCGGCCCATTTTGGCAGAAGGGTGAGCAATACAGAAGCGCTGAATAGCCTGAAATACATATTTGGGTTTTTGAAGTGGTTTGCCCAAACTTATAGTGACGAGATTCCAGAGCTACCGGGTTCTTTTGATGAGAGGCAAGTTCCAAAAGTTGGCGATCAACAGCGCCAACTAAAAATCCTACAAAAAGAACGCGAACAAGAGCAGGCAGCGTTGCAGGCGCGGATAGATCAGTTGCTCAAGGAAAAAGCTACCATCCTGGAGTTGGCGCATGAAAGTGAGCAAGCGCTGGATGCCTACAAGGCCAAAGAAGCCGAATCTAAAGCCATTCTTCAGCAAAAGAAGCAAGAGCGAGCCATACCCGTTTCCTCGGAATTTACAGAAGCAGAAACCCGCCAGCACCTGATTGACATTGACCTGAAAGAAGCAGGGTGGCACAATCTGCGCGATGGTCACGAGCTGGAATATCCCGTCACAGGCATGCCGATCA
>JAUHYU010000108.1 GCA_030426345.1 Bacteroidia bacterium | reverse complement strand
AATAGAGGTTTGATAAATTGTGTTGTTCTTTTTCATCACATCGCACAGTACTCTTCCTTCGGCGATTGTCAACGTGGGCTTTTCGCAAATCACATCTTTGCCTGCCTGGGCGGCTAAAATCGAAATCGGCACATGCCAATGGTCGGGAGTAGAAATCATCACAGCATCAATATCTTTCCTGGCTAGCAATTCCCGAAAATCATTGTATCCTACGCAATCCTGATTCTGATATTTTCCATCTACAATTTTCTTGGCCTTTTCCCTTCTTTCAGAATCTACATCACACACTGCCAATATCCGCACATCTTCCATTTCCAAAAAAGCCTTCATATTCCATGAAACGCCATGGCCTCCAACACCGATCATCCCCAATGTGATTTGCTTAGATGGCGAATTGGAACATGAACTTAGGACAAATGGTGCAGAAAATATTCCGGCTGCCAATCCCGTGGAATTCTTTAAAAATTTCCTTCTTCCTTGCTTTTTCATTGTAGGTATGATTATAAAAAAAGAGGTAGGCATTCACACATACCTACCTCTTTCTGTACTATTATTTTATTCAACCCGGGTTTTTCTACCAACCCCATCCATAATGAATATCTTCCTGCTTTAAAGATTTAGTCGCTGAAGTGCATAAGAGGCGGCATCTGATAAATCTTTGTCATTGACCAACTTTTCTAACGCATTTTTGGATTTATCAGAACCAATCCAGCTCAGTTCGTGACATAAGAATATCTTGCTATCTACCGTGGCGTTTGATTGTAAAAAGTTCAATATTTTATCTTCATACATGGCATAAGTTTCCTTTTTACCGTCACAGCTTCGAATTCGCTGACTAATGTCATTTAGGTATTTTTTGCTATTACCAATCGTGTAGGTAGATGATTTCTCAAATAATTCATCTAATGAAAGTGGCTGAAAACTTGTCCAAGTGTGAGCACTCACCGAATTGGGAAAGTCCACCGAGACTTCCTGCGTCACAGCACCTGTAGCAGCCCACTCAGCCCCTCGTTGCAACGTCGCAATAAAGCCTACACAAGTCATGGATTTCTTGGCATTATTCCCCAAAGTAGAAACAAATACCCTCCCTGATCCAGACTGCAAGGTAAATAACACAGGAATATTTTTTCCGCTGCCTCCATGGATTGTATCAGCATTTGCAGTGGCCAAAACATCTACCTCTCCATCAATACCTGTAGTATTAAATAGCAAATAGTCACTGTTATGCATCCACCGCTGAGAAAGTCCTTTGGTGATAGGATGCATCGTATTTATATTTTCTACCAGATAATCGTAAGCTTCGTTGGATTTGCCTCGGCTGGGGTTTCCAAGCCCTTCAGGCAAATTCTTTACAGCTGCTCCTAAAACCACAACTCCTCCTCCTTTATCCACATAGTCCGCAAAAGAGGATTTTGCATTTTCATCCAAACTACCGTTTTCCATTTGTAGAACAACAACGTCATATCCCTCCAAACTCGGAGTAGCCCCTTCAACATCTACATTAAACAATCCCGTATTTTCTAAGATAGCTTTGATGCTTTCACTTGATTCTCCGCTCTGATCCGTTACCAATAAAGCATTCATCCCAGCAGGATCGCTGCAACGTGTAAACATCAAAACAACCGCCACAGCAAGGAAGAATGTGTTTTTCATGGTTTTCAAATGCATTTTTGAGTTATTTTCCATCATGCTATCCTTTAAGCGTTTTGTTCTAATTTCCAAGGCCCTTTATAAGGCTTACGCAATAGATGCTGAGCGTAGCTATTATTGGTGATTTCCTCTGTATCAGGATTCCAATCAATTTTCTTTCCTGTGAGCATGGCAATTTCTCCCAATAAAGCTACACTAATGGATCTCAAAGCGATCTCTGATGGTGTAATTGTTTCCTTTCTAGACTTGATACAATCTAAAAAATTTTGAATGTGATTCTCACTTTTATAAAGTGGTGTATCCCCAGAACCCATTTTCTCCTCTAGAATCTTTATATCACTAGCCTGAATGGTATTCCCTCTATCGACATAAACCCATCCTTTATCCCCGTGCCACACAGTACCCATGCCATTTTTTAACCTTCTTCTATTAGCCACGCGCATGGTTATTCCGCTTTTGTAAGTGCACATAAAATCATACTCGACTGGTACATCATAAATACCTTCCCGCGGGTACTCTCCAACTCCTTCGACTGAGACAGGCCCCGTGCGTTCGGTGCCCATGCCCCAATGTGCAATATCAATATGATGCCCTGCCCAATCGGTCAACTGTCCGCCGGAATAGTCCATAATCCATCGCCAATCAAAATGGCATACCCCTCGATATGGGACATTTGGTGCAGGCCCCAACCACATTTCCCAATCCAGACCTTCTGGCACAGGCATTGCAGGAGGTGTGCCTATTGGAGTTCTCCCATCAGGCAATCCCACATCTACATGATGTATCTTGCCAATTCGGCCATTGAAAGCCAGTTCCGCTCCTTTATGAAAATTCGCTTGAGAACGTTGCCAACTTCCTGTTTGCCAAATCACCTTATTTTTTTCTACAGCATTGACCATGGCGCGGCCTTCAATGATAGACCTTGCCAATGGTTTTTCACCGTAAATATCCAAGCCCTTATTTGCAGCTGCTATCCCAATAAGAGCGTGCCAATGATCCGGAACAGCAATGGTGACAGCATCGAGTTTTTCCTTTTCTAGAAATTCACGATAATCCCCATAGGTACGGCAGTCGGCATTTTTATACTTTTCATTGACCATGGCCACAGATTTATCTCTGTGATTGGCATCAACATCGCAGGTGGCCACATATTGCACTTCCTTTTTGGAAAGAAACCCCCGAGTATTCCCAGTGCCCATGCCACCAAGGCCTATGCCCCCCACCACGATTCTATTGCTAGGAGCAATAGCACCGTTTTTTCCCAAAGCAGTGCCTGGGATAATGTATGGAGCTGCAAGAACTCCTAAAGTAGAGCCAACTGCTTTTTTTAAAAACTTCCTTCTGCTGTCCTTCATTTTGGGTATATTGTTTGTTATTTACGAAAGTGGCTATACCGCTTTTCCTGGAACAGGAACTTCAAATTCCATGTCTACATCTCCAAGTGTATATTCCGTTGGTCCTAACCTAAGGTCCGATTTGGTCATTTCTTCCCAAGTTACCTTTCTGCCAGTATACGCAGCGATTCTTCCCATAACTCCTGTAAGGGTAGAAGTAGCACAAGCTTCTGCGTCATTAATGTGTTTTCCTGTTCTGACGGCGGTCACCCAATCCACATGCTCTTGTATGTAAGGCGTAAGTTTTACTTTGCCGGTTGATTCCCCTTTTTCATTTTTAGGATAATCGTATTCCCACAGGAGGTTTCCTTTAAAATCATAAATTCTATGTGGATTGATGTCTGAAAGCATAATCATCCCTTTTGTGCCTATAATCACTTCCCCGATACCATTGGCGCATTCATCGATCTGCCGGCACATACTATGCATGCTAAATCCATTGCCATAGCTGAAATCAATACTAAAATTATCATATTGGTCTCCTGTTTTCCTGCGCTGACGGCTACCATAACCAACTGCGAAAAGCGGAGTTTTTTGTGCAAACCAGTTGATTACATCAATATTATGTACGTGCTGTTCCACGATATGATCCCCACTCAACCAACTGAAATTATTCCAGTTCCTAAGCATATACTCCATATCCGTCTGACCTTCTTGTCTTTCTTTATACCAAACATGAGCCTGATTCCAATAAGCTTTTGCTGCAACTATTTCACCTATCGCTCCATTGGCAACTTGCGCAAATGAGGCTACATAATCTCTTTGGTGTCTTCTTTGCGTACCGCAAATTACATTGAGCCCAAGAGCTTCAGCTTTTTTAGAAACAGCCAAAATTTTCCTGGCTCCTACCGGATCGACCGCTACAGGTTTTTCCATAAATACATGTTTCTTAGCTTTCACGCTAGCCTCAAACTGCTCTGCTCTGAAGTGTGGAGGAGTGGCCAATAATATCATGTCAATACCAGCATTGTCCAGCATTTTTTGGTATGCATCAAATCCGATAAAGCATTTATCATCGGCAACTTTCACACCTTTATCAGCTAGTTTGGTTTTGCAGGCCTGTAGCTGATCTTCGAATACATCTGCTAAAGCCACAATCTCCAGTCCATTACCGGCAGCCAGAAAGTTAAGTGCTGCACCTGTTCCGCGGTTTCCGCATCCTACCAAGCCAGCTTTTAATTTTTTCCCATCAGGGGCCTTATCCAACAACTCAGGCAAGCCAAGTTCTTCATATGACTTTGCCGATTCGCCACAAGCTCCAAGTATTGCTCCTGTTGCTAATGCTCCTACAGTTCCAGCTTTTACTGCAGAGGATAAAAACCCTCTCCTGCTTACCCCATTATTATTTTTACTTTCCATTTTATATAAAATTTAATAATTACTCTTTTTCACAAACAACCCTGAATCCAACATTTTTTGAATCTGAATACCACCATATACTTTTTGGCATTTGTGGGTCTGTAACCAACCATCTTTCAGTTTGCGTCTGATCCCTATTTGCAGACCTCAACTCTATTGCATCACTGTCAAACGCACCACCACGTACCACATATTCGGTACCATCTTCCGGCCCTTTGGGATCGGTCACTTCTCCAGAGTACTGGCTATAAGCATCATCAGAAAAGAAATCACCTGTGAATTCCCAAACATTTCCTGACATGTTTAATAAACCAAAAGGATTTTCCTGGACAAAAGATGGTTCCTGTGTTTTCATTTGTGAATTCATGGAATACACCGCATATTCTTCAATAATCTCAGTTTTAGCCCCAAAGATAGATTTCATAAATCCTTTATTTGTATAATCTTTTGGCGATCCTTCAAAGAAATAAGGTGTGTCCTTGCCTCCACGACATGCATATTCCCATTCGGCCTCTGTCGGCAATCGATATTTCTTACCAGTTTTGATAGACAACCATTCACAGTAAACTTCTGCAGCGTAATGACTCATGGTGATGGCAGGTCTTGGTCCTTTGCCCCAACCCTGATCCGGAGCTCCCCAAGGAGCTGTTGGTCCGGTGATCGCATCTACACCCTCCAATATTTCTTCTGTTTCAACCTTCTCATCACTAGCATGTCCCTGGCTACTTGTTTCGGCAAAGAACGCAAGGAATTCATCCCACGAAACTTCTGCCTTTCCCATCCAGAATTCAGACAGGTTTACTTTTACCCGTGGGCTTTCATTAGTTCCTCGCAGTGGCTCAGAATCAGGGCTTCCCATTTCAAAGCTTCCTGCAGGTATTGCCACCATATCAAAAGAAACGCTGGTTCCGGGTATTTTTTCAATAAAGTTCACAAACTCTGTGACATCTGTAGCTTCTGTAAATATTTCTTTTATCTCTGTTGTTTCTACACCAAAATTAGTGTTGTGCGCATGTATATTATTTTCATCATAATGCCCTACAGTAATGTGGCAATTCAAACAGGTAATGGTTTCCAGATTGTTTTGATAATGCAAATGAGAGTCGCCTCCTTCATCAGAAAGAGTCGACGGAAATAAATTGGTATGACACTTTTGGCAGCCGTTCATGTATGTGAAATCTATGGCTATGTCAGGGTCAGATTTTGCTTCCCAATTTATTTTATCCGTATCGGTAAAATACATAGCATAAGCATCATTGGCACCGTGCTTTATTTTGGCCCACAGATGCCCCTCTCCTTTTGGCGGTAAATGACAATCTACACAATGTACCTGTATTCCTGACCCGTTATCATAATGAGGGGAAAGTTTCCACGCGGCATCTGCCTCGGTGTGCACATGGCAGGATTGACAATACTCATCTGAAGAGGTGTAGTCCATCCCAACATTTACCGCTGCTAAAAATAAATAACTGATTATTACGCCGAGCAGTATGAACTTCAAACCTTTTCGTTTTGGGGTCTTGTCTTTTGACCGTTTAAACAACTTCATAATTTTAATTCAGGGGTCTTAAATTGAAAGTTTTAAAATGATTCACGAATATATAAACTATGGCTTATAATTGATTTATTTTTAGGTGAAAAATGTGTCAGCAACGGCACCTAAACCAATCATTTATCCTTACATATTTCATTAATTAACTGAATAACAATTATTTATAAAACTATTTACTTTTACCAAAAAAAAATCTAATACACAGATACAGGTATCAAAATATTTATTGGCTGCGAGTCCACTATAAGATAATAATCGCTGAAGCTGTTGCGGCAATATTTATAGATCTGCACAGCCAATAAATATTTTGTGGTATGACCAAAGTCATGTTCATCTATCAATTATTTCCATTCCTTTGCCGCCTCCTTTGTAAAGCAAAACGATGACTGATCCTTTAAAAGCATTAAAAATCCATGGAAACTGCGATGCGCTACAAGGCGACATATCAGTTTATTTTCAATTTATAAGGAATTTCGTTCTAAAGATGTCTTAAATTTGCATGGAAATTAAAGCGTTTTATCGATCCAAATTGCGAATAGGATGAAGGAATTCAGCCAGATCATTAGTTATTCCCTGCCGATACTTTACATGGTCGTGATATATATCTATTATCTGATCTTTACAGAAAAGACCAAGACATTGGCCAATAAAACCACGCCAATCCTATTATTTCTTGTGGTTTGCCACCTGATCGAAATCATTACAAGGAGCATTGCTATCGACTCCATGCCATTATCTACCACACACGATGCATATGCTTTTATCGCCTTTTCGATCACATTAGTATATCTGATCAGTGAGATCGGTATCAAGAGCCGTGGCGCAGGTATATTCATATTGTCATTTGCATTGATACTGGAGTTGCTGTCTTCCTACAACATGAGCTGGGAACCGGAAACCAATCCACTATTGGTTGATAAAACATTTGCCATACATGCCTCATTATCGATTATGGGATACACAGCACTTTCTCTCGCTGCAATTTATGCGCTGTTGTATATCCTTCAAAACAACAATCTTAAAAAACGAAACCTTGGCAATTTGTTCATGCAATTGCCGGCGCTGAATTATTTAGAAAGAATGAGTTCGCGTTCTGTGCTCACTGGCATAATATTGTTGGGAATCGGCATCCTGCTTGGACATTATCAAGCGCATGTTATGATTGGGGAATTTTGGCCAAAAGACATAAAAGTTATCGTTTCTGATGTGGTATGGTTACTGTATGTAGTGGGTTTTGTGTTTACAAGTATAAAAAAATGGCGGGGCGAAAAAATGGCCTATCTGTCATTTTATGGATTTTTAATATTAATTGTTGGTGGAGGAATCATCATCTATATGTCAAATTCCTTTCATAAATTCAATTAAATCAAAGAGGGATGAGGGATCAGATTCCATTGAGGGTTATTGGCATTTCGCATAATACTGCGCCGGTAGAGGTGAGGGAAAAAGTGGCCTTGAGCGAAGATGAGCAAATGATTGCCATAAAACACATCACTGGCAATACTGACGCTGACGGATGTATTTTGCTTTCTACCTGTAACAGGACGGAAATTTATGTAAGTGGCCCCAACGTAAATACGACTATTGACCAAATTGCCCCTTGGCTTAATGAATTGAAAAACTGTGTGGAATACACGGATAGAAACATCACTTATCAAATACATGGATCGGAAGCTGCGGAACATTTTTGCAAGGTCATTGCCGGAATGGATTCGCTCATATTGGGAGAGCAGCAAATCACCGGGCAGGTCAAAGATAGCTACGACATGACCCATGGCCTAAAAGGCACAGATGCCTTGATCAATAAGCTTTTCAACTTTGGGATGCAGGCCAAGAAGAAAGTACATAATGAAACTTTTCTTTCCGACGGCACTGTGTCTGTGAGCTTTGCAGGTGTAGAACTGGCGAGAAAAATATTCAGCGACCTGAGCGATAAAAAAATATTGCTGATTGGCGCAGGAAAAACTGCAGAACTTGCAGCGTATCACTTTCAAGAAAATGGCGTAAAGCATATCAACGTGGCTAACCGCACCATGGAAAATGCAACTGAACTTGCCAAAAAACTTCATGGAAAAGCGTATCAATTGGACAATCTGGCGAGAGTATTGGAAGAAACAGACATTGTGATCTCTGCCACTTCCAGCGAAACCTACGTGGTGACAGCGGACATCATTCGCCCGATTTCAAAAATGAGACATCATCGCCCCTTGTTCCTCATAGATCTGGCCATCCCGAGAGATATAGATCCTGAGATCGAAAAGATCGATGGAGTATTTCTCTATAACCTTGACGACCTGCAGGACATTGTAAAATCCAATCTTGAAAAACGCAAAAAAGAAATCCCAAAAGCCATGAAGATAATACAGGAATATGTGGATGAATTCCAGCAGTGGGTTTCTATGAATTCGATGAACAATGTTGTAGGCATGCTCAAATCGAAACTGGATGTATTGAGAATGAACGAGTTGGAAAGACTCAAATCCAAATTGCCACAAAATGGCTACAAATCCGAAATCGAAAACCTGACGGAAAGCATCATCAACAAAGTAGTCAGGCAACATGTCAAGTCCTTGAAAAAAGTAGCACACGATCCGGAACAATACCGCCAGCAGGTAGAAATGATCCTCCGGATTTATGAATTAGACAGTGAAAATTGATGGAAAATGAATGCATTTCAACCAGTAGATATTGCCCTTCTCAAAAAATACGATAAAGCCGGACCTCGATACACGAGCTATCCTACAGCTCCATACTTTAGTGAAGCCCTCGACGAAACAGCATACATCACGCACATAGAAAAGGATATAAAATCCATGGAATACAAAGACATTTCTTTGTATTTCCACATCCCATTTTGCGATACCCTATGCTACTTTTGCGGTTGCACGATGATGGTGACGCGCAGTCAAGATAAAATTGAGGAGTATCTCGACTACCTCGAAAAGGAAATATTGCTTTTGAGAAAACACATTGGCGATGGCCGCAAAGTAAGACAATTACATTGGGGTGGTGGCACACCCACGCATCTGTCTCCGATCCAGATCAGCAGACTTGGCAAGGCCATCCATCACAGTTTTGATTTTCATGAAGATGCGGAAGTAAGTGTAGAAATCGATCCACGCGAATTGACGCGTGAACACATGGTCGCTCTGAGCGATGCAGGGTTCAACCGATGCAGCATGGGCATTCAGGATTTTGACCCCAAAGTGCAGGAAGCCGTCAATAGAATCCAACCGGAATCCATCACCCGCGATGCGGTTAACTGGGCCAGGGAATTAGGTTTTAGCAGTATCAATCTAGATTTGATGTATGGGTTGCCACATCAAAATCAGGAAACTTATGCCAAGACTATAGAAACCGTCTTGACGCTAAACCCGGATCGGTTGGCAGTATTCAACTATGCGCACCTGCCTAGCATGATCAAGCATCAGGGTCTCATCAAAGAGGAATGGCTACCCACCGCTGATCAAAAACTCGAACTGCTGGAGCTAAGCATCGAAAAACTCAACAAAGCCGGGTATATCTATATCGGCATGGATCACTTTGCCAAGCCTGACGACGAGCTGACCATTGCTATGGAAAATGGGACACTTTACCGCAATTTTCAGGGCTACTCTACACACTCGGGCATCAACCTATTTGCCATGGGCATGTCGAGCATCGGGATGCTTTCCGATCTTTACGTACAGAATTATAAAAATCTACCAGCATATTATGCCGCGCTGGACAAAGGCCAATTACCCATCATGCGTGGCGTAGCACTTACGGAAGATGATCTCCTCCGCAGGGAAGTGATCACGGAATTGATGTGCAACTTCAAATTGGACAAATCGAAATTTGAACAAAAGTATTCCATTTCATTTGATGCATATTTTAGCGACGCACTCCAAAATCTCAAATCTTTTGAGGCAGACGGATTGATCGAGCTGGGTAAAAACCAACTGGAAGTTTCGCAAATGGGTAGGCTACTGATCCGCAACATCGTGATGAATTTCGACTACTATCTGATGAAAAAGCAAGGCGAAAAGCCCCAATTTTCTAAGACGGTATAGTTCATATCCGTGGATCCCTTGCCTCAAATCAGGCAGAAAAACCCCTCCAAATCCATGTATTGTGTTGTTTTTCTTTAGCTTAGTATTAACGAAATTAAGCAGTACATTGAAGATGGTTTTGCATAAGATCATGATAATTTACCAGCAGAAGTCCAAAATAAACAGGTTTGCTGTTGCCAAAGAACAGCTATTTATCGGGATACTGATCCTTGTTGCAGCCTATTTCATTGATCCATATAGAAACCTTGGAGAACGAACTAGCCTTGGAGAACGAACTAGCCTTTTTGTGTTTGTGCCACTCTCATTCATTTTTATAACTGCTTTGATAATAAAGGCATTTAAGGAAACAATAATCATACGAATTGAAATAAGTGAACATTCTGGCAATCTTTTGATAACGACTAATTCGCTTTTTAAGGATGACCAGATATTAGAATTTGATTCAAGATCATTTACTCTGAAAGCAAAAACATATCCTAGCCGATTAAGACCTGCTGACAAACGAATAATTATTTCAGATCACAACAATTTATTAAAGATTAGCCTTCGAAGTTATGGAATTGGGAAAGAGAACTTTGAAAGTATTGTAAACGAATTAAAAAAAAACTACCCTCACCGATGGTAGTCGTTGCCCATTAGCAAATATGAAAGCATACAATATCAATAACTATGGAGTACCTGACAAAGTACTTCATCTTATCGACGTAGAAAAGCCAGAGCCCAAAGACACCAAGGTTTTAATTAGAGTTCTTGCTACTACGATCAATGATTATGATTGGTGCCTTACCACGGGAAAGCCGAGGGCATACCGTCTTTTCTTTGGGATATTTAGACCTAGGAGAAAATTAAAAATCCCGGGGATGGAGGTCGCGGGAATTGTAGAGCAAGCCGGTAATGAAGTTACCAAATTTAAAGTCGGTGATGCTGTGTACGGTGACATCTCAGATTTTGGGTTTGGCAGCTTTGCTGAGTTTGTTTGCATAGATGAGAAAGCACTTACCCGAAAGTCAGACAGCATGAGTTTTGAAGAGGCGACGAGCATTCCCCATGCTGCAATGCTCGCCCTCCAGGGGTTAAGAGACGTGGGGCAGATCAAAGACAACCAGAAGGTCTTGATCAATGGCGGTGGTGGTGGAGTTGGTTCATTTGCACTTCAATTGGCCAAGCTTTATAACGCAGAGGTTACCGGGGTAGATACTGGCGAAAAACTAAAAGCAATGGAGGCGCAAGGCTTTGATAACGTCTTAGACTATAAAAAAGTAGACTTTACCAAAAGCGATCAACGATACGACTTAATTCTTGATTGCAAGACCAATCGATCCTTATGGAAATTTTTGAAGGTTCTTATGCCGGAAGGAAGATATATTTCAATAGGTGGAAAAACCGGCAAACTATTGCAAATGCTTTATATGGCTCCATTGCTAAAGTTGTTTAGCAAGAAGCGGCTTCACTTGGTTGCTCTAAAGGCCAATAAGGATTTGGATTACATCAACCAGCTTTATGAGGAAAACAAAATCAGTTGCGTGATAGATGGTCCTTATACTTTTGATCGTATACCATGGGCAATTCAGCGATTTGGAGATGGATTGCACACCGGTAAAATTGTAATTTCAGTAAATTAATAGAGCTATGACCTAAACTTTTTTAAAACACAGTTTAGCCGTACGTTGAAGTTTATTACCTTATATAAATAGCAAAAGTTGAAAAAGACCAATACCATGAGCAAGAAAACAGCTTTGATTATCATGTTTTTTATACTAGGAGCAATATTGATATTTCACTTCTTGATTTATGCTCAAATTATCCCATACGATCAAGTATGGGCAGGAAGGCTTAATTCTGTGGAGGAAATGAAATCCTTTGAAACATTTTCCATACTTCTCAATGTCTTTATGCTTATTGTCCTAATTATTAAATACAAACAGTTGGAAAGGGGAAAAAGAAACAAGGTTGTCGATATCCTCATTTGGCTTTTTGTAGCCCTCTTTGCACTAAATACCCTTGGTAATCTATTCGCGAAAAGTATGATAGAATTGATCCTTGGAACCCTATTGACATTGATTTCTTCCATTTTGTGTTTTATCATTGTAAAAAAACCAAAGGTGGGTGTGTCATGAGTTTCAATTTTCTGCCAAGGCTACATTTACATACCTTCAATCAACTAAAATCCCTCTGGAATCATTAGAAAACCATAATAAATCAATTGCGGTTCTGCCATTTGTGAATATGAGTGCAAGTGAGGAGAACGAATTCTTTTGTGATGGTATCACAGAAGAAATTATCAATGCATTGGCAAAAATCGAAGGGCTCAAAGTGACATCCAGAACCTCTGCTTTTTTCTTCAAAGGGAAAAACATCCCGATTTCAGAAATCGGGCCACAACTAGGTGTTTCCTCTGTGCTAGAAGGAAGTGTGCGCCTGTCGGGGAAAAACATGCGAATCACCGCCCAATTGATTCAGGCAAAAGAGGACTTTCACTTTTGGTCAGAAACCTGGGATCGCCAAATGGACAACATTTTCGAGGTACAGGATGAGATCAGCCTGCTGATTGCCGACAAACTCCGTGAGCATTACGGCCATTTTGAAATCCAGGAACACCTGGTAGTTCAGCAAACCAATAACCTGGATGCTTACACACTCTTTCTGAAAGGCCGCTTTCATTTTAACAAATGGAATCCTGAGGATGTGGAGAAAGCCATGCAGTTTTATCAGCAAGCGCTTGAACTAGATCCTCATCACGCCAATTCTCTTGTTGGGCTGGCAGATAGCAACAGCTTCCTGGCCACTACGGGTTTCATTTCCTATGAAGAAGGGTGGGGGAAATGTGCAGAACTGACCAATCAGGCGTTGGAGCTGAACGATCAATTGCCGTCAGCCCATTATCAATTGGCCAATCTTGCTTTTTTTGTGGCAGCCGATTTTTCTCAGTCCTTTTCACATATTCAAAAGGCACTGGCTCTCAATCCAAATCATGTGGAATCGCAGCAGTTCATGTCCTTTCTGTACATCGTGTCAGGTAAGAAGGAATTGGCACGCAAACATTTGAACTTGGCGTTGAGCATCGATCCCCTTTCGCAGGAAACGCAGTTTTTTAGTGCGTATCTTGATTATATGCTGGAAGATTTTACTGGTTCATTGAGGAAGTTAGATGCTTGTTTGGAAGCAAATCCAAAGAATATTCCTGCACATATCGTCAAGACAAATTGCTTGCTGATGATGGGAAAGCATCATGAGGTTATACACTATTTTGATGCCATCCCTTCTGAGATCATTGTCCCGGCTGAGAAAATTGGAACCATGGCACTTGCATATGCTGCGGGCAAAGATGAAGACAATACAGCCAAGTATCTGAAAATGTTGCATGAGCTCGTGAGCGATGAGGATGGTTTTACTGCCGATACTTTTGTTTTCCTGATTTACGGACAAACCCATCAAAAAGATCGGGCTTTTGATTGGGTGAGTCGTGCCATGGAAAAGCATCACCCGCTCCTGCTTCTTCGGTTTGCTGATCCGCTCATGAATTCCATTAAAGATGATCCACGGTATTTTGACTTTCAGCAGCAGCTATATCCGCCCGAGTTGTTCAATGCAAAAGTCGGAGACAAAGACAAAAAAGCCTTGCTGGACGAAAAGACTGCTGTCCATTTCAAAGAAAAACTCCTGAGCCATTTTGATAAAGAAGCCTCTTACCTAAACCCCGATTTGTCGCTGCGGTCTTTGGCCGATCAGTTGGATATCCATCCCAATCAGCTTTCATGGTTGCTCAATGAGAGTCTTGGTAAGAATTTCAATGAGTTTATTAATCATTATCGTGTAGAAGCTTTTAAGCACATTGCCAAAGACCCTGCAAAATCACATATTACGGTTTTAGGGTTGGCATATGAAAGTGGATTTAATTCCAAAACAGTTTTCAATACCTATTTCAAAAAAGAAACCGGACTCACTCCCAAGCAATTTCTCAAAGACCTATAACCATCCCATTCCCATGGATTTGTTCGGAATTATAAATCTGAACAGATGGATATAATCCAGAACATTTGTATACCACATCTGCTGCACATTTGTACTGTTACTTATTTAAAACAAAACAGATACAAAAATGAAAGCAATTATCACAACAGGCTATGGATCTCCGGAGGTTTTTAAACTGGATAAGGTAGCCAAGCCTACTACAAAATCAAATGAAATTCTTGTACGCATTTATGCATCGTCAGTCACCAAGGCCGACACGATGATGCGCACGGGAAAACCCTACCTTGGAAGACTCATTTTAGGACTTACCAAACCAAAGCATCCAATTTGGGGAACAGGCTTCGCCGGTGTGATCGAATCTGTAGGCAAGGACGTAACCATGTTCAAGTCTGGAGATTGCGTCTTTGGTGAGAGCATTAACTCCTTTGGCACCTATGCCGAATATGTGGCAGTTCCTGAAGATGGTGTAGTCGCCAAAATGCCTGAGTCGCTCAGCTTTGAACAAGCCGCAGGAATGTGCGATGGAGGCATTACTTCTCTCAGCTTTCTTTGCAACATCGGCAACATTCAACCCGGTCAAAAAGTGCTTATCAATGGCGCATCGGGAAGTTTAGGGTCAGCTGCCGTACAAATTGCCAAACACTTTGGAGCTGAAGTAACCGCAGTTTGCAGCACTACCAATGTGGCTTTTGCTAAATCCTTAGGCGCTGATAAGGTGATCGATTATACACAAAATGATTTCACCACCAACAAAAATAGCTACGACCTGATCTATGATACGGTAGGCGTACGCTCTTTTGCAGAATGCCGAGATGCCCTAACGGAACATGGCTGTTATGCATCGCCTGTACTGGGCATGCCCTTGCTGAGCGACATGGTAATCACCTCGATGTTTGGAAGTAAAAAAGCCAAATTCTCTGCCACCGGGGCATTACCACAAAAGGAGATCAAGTACTTACTGGATCTGTTGATAGACATCATCGAAGCGGGACACTTGAGTCCTGCCATAGACCGCGCCTATCCGCTGGAGCAGGTGGTAGAAGCCCATGCCTATGTAGACAAAGGCCACAAAAAAGGAAACGTAGTGCTAAAACCAACTGTGATGGCATAATCTTGAATCATGAAGCAGCCAACGCTCACCCCCACCGCCTCCTTGCCAATTCTAAAAAGCCTTCTAAATCCATGGATTTTGAAGGCTTTTATTCAATAGATAGAGTAGTTAGCGGAATTAAATCAGTTGAAAAGCCCTATTTTTCCATGAAATTAAATATCAATTGTGGGGCTGTTTTTACACCTGCCACATTGTCTGCAAATATTCGAAAGGAACAAAAAATGCACCTTTTAAAATAACCATTTTGCACTTGTTTATATTTCCCAATAGGTTTTTTTTGCAAAAAATAACACGATTACTAAAATATGGACTTTATAAAATCTATTCCGGCTACTTCTTTTGAGTTTATCGGTATTCTCGCTGGCTTGGCAGGATGCTTCGTTTTATCTGTTCAACTTATCAAAGAGTATAAATCAGATATACCCAGTAGCTTGTCAAACACATTTCTAATTGGATGGTTATTTATTTATGCATTTTGGGGATTCTACGGCATTCGATTTGATACCGTCGCATTATGGCTTACAAACACGATTGCCGTTATAATACAAATATCACTTTGCATAGTCGTTTTCAAAAAACGTAGAGGCGCTTCTCAAAAATAGATCGAATCGAAAAAGATCAAAAAGCCTCTAAAATCCATGGATTTTCATTTGGTTTGATTTGTATTTCCTGCCTTCCACAAGTCTGTTGTTACTAAGCCAAATCATGGAAAATAAGAGGATTTTGTAATAAATTCTGCTTGTTGTAAATTATGCCCCAACTACCTTGTAATGCGGAAGCAAACTTTAAATCCCGAAGGGATGTCATTATTGTAGAAATGCCGTTGATCGGCAATACAACCCCGAAGGGGTGACATGATCCACGACACCAACATAAATATGCTAGGCACCTATTCACAAATATATATCCAAATTGTTTTTGCGGTCAAAGGCCGTCAAAACCTCATCGCCAAAAGCTGGAAAGACGAATTGTACAAATATATCTCGGGTATAATTTCTAATAAAGGCCAAAAATCAATTATCGTCAACGGAATGCCCGATCATATTCATGTATTTGTTGGGTTAAAACCATCAATGGCCATTGCCGATTTGGTCAGGGACATCAAAAACAATTCGACCAATTTCATCAACAAGAACAAATTCGTCAATGGCAAATTTTCATGGCAAGAAGGCTATGGCGCTTTTTCATACGCCCATTCCCAAATCAATCAGGTATACAATTATATCTTGAACCAAGAGCAACATCACCACAAAAAATCATTTCGGGAAGAATACGTTGAACTTCTGACCAAATTTGAGATTGACCACAATGAAAAATATCTTTTTGATTGGGTGGATTTGTAATATCGCCATAATAATGACATCCCTTCGGGATTTCTATTGATACCGGCATACGAGCTATAATAATAG
>JAUHYU010000176.1 GCA_030426345.1 Bacteroidia bacterium | reverse complement strand
AGTTCAGCATTGGATATACCAAAGAAAGCCTGTAGCTCTGGCAATCTCGCAGTCCAAGTGGCGTATAGCACACCATTGACAAAGAAGAATGTAGATACAGAAAACCGGCTTTTTTCCATGGATAATTATTAAGGCGGCAAAGCTACATAGTTTTTTGATATGGGAAAATCAGCAACTTGATTCGTCGTTTGCAGAGGTGCTATTCTAAAAGTTAGGAGACGGAGACAAAGGGTTAATAAAGTGGTGTCTTTGAACCTTCGGAGATACCAAAAGTTATACTTCGTTAAACCTTACGTGGGTGTATTGAGTTTTTTTTATTTTTTCAGTTTTACTATTTTTTGTATCAGGACATAACTTCCATCTCCTTCCTGATTAGGATTGATAACTAAGTAATCAATTCGTTTAATTTTTTCATAGTCGTTGATGTCAATCGTGTAAATGTCGTTTGCGATGAAAAAACGCTTTGAAAATATATCATAATCGTCATCGGGTTCTTTCATTCCGTTATATTCCGCAACTGAGAGAAGTTTGTCAATTCGAGTTATTTTTCCAAGAGTAATGTTTGAACTGTTATTTAAAATCCAAGCTTTGTATGGACCTGATTCAAATTCCATGCTATTAGCCTTGATTCCAAATTCAAATGTCGTGGTGGAATCAATTATTGGAAACCGATAAAACTCTCCAACTTTTTCTCCTGTGATTTTGGTTCCATCCACAACTATCCAAATTTCTGACACATTAATGTTACTTTCATTACTGTTCTTGAAGAACTTAATTGAATGCATCGAAAAGTCTGTTTGACCGAAAGCCAAATTAACTGCAATTGTGAATAGTATTGTGAGCAGTACGTTTTTCATAAACGGTATACAAGTTTTTGTATATGTAAAAGTAAGTATAACCATCCAAAACACGGAGGTATCCGTGCCTCTGGCTCCCTCATCTGCCGCGAAAGTTCCTTCCGTGCCAATGCTGACAATGGATATAAAAAGCCCCTAAAATCCATGACTTCGTGTGGAAAATGAATATCTTAAAAAAGCACCATCAGGTATTTGGTGATCAGGCCAAGGCCTATCGAGCATGCAAAACTGATCAGGGTGCCTATCAGAATGTATTCTGTTCGTTTTCTTTGTCCGGATTCCTTTAAATCCCCAAAGCGAAATACAGACTTGGCCGCAATGAGAAATCCTATGGCCTGGTATTGTGAGATAAGAATAAACGTCAAGACCAAGATGCGCTCAATCATGCCAATTGTTTTCCCGGCATCGGTAAGGCTATCTTTTTCAGGACTTTTAGCGAAATCAGATTTCACATCACTTTCTTCAATTTCATCTTGCCATTTTTTGGTAATCAGTCCGATAAGCATTCCGACGGGCATGGTAATCAGCAAGTATGATAGGATGATAATCAGCACATCATTATTGCCAATAATAGCTTGATCGAAAAATACCTTCATTGTATCGAAATCCGGAACGCCTGACATGAAAACAAACCAATAGATAATAATCGTCGCCAAGTGCAATCCTTGATCAACGATGAATACCCATTTTGGATTTTTGCTTGCCCAAAACATTCTTTTTTCCATGGAAGCCTTTGCCAAGTCAATTATGCCATGCACCACAGCGATGATCAGTGGCCCTTGCCAATTTGTCCATTGCGCCAGCAGTAGATACGTAATCAAGAACACGATCCCCACATGAAAATAGAAATAGCCGGACTTTAGCCCACGCTTTTTCTCTTCTGCCATCTTGCGGCCCTGAAGCAGGAAGTCAGCCAAAAAATGAGCAATGGCCAATCGCAATAAGATATCTATTTCTTGAAATTCCATTGAATTGATTTTTCAAACCTTTTCAAATATGTTTTGATAGCTTCTATGTCGCCGGCTTCCAAACTTTTGCCAATCGCCCGTTGCGATTTGCCCAGTTCCTTCCCTAACTCTTGCTGGGTGATCGTGCCGTGCAGCAGCGACAGATAAATGGCATCTGCCTGCGTGCTGGTCCATCGATCGGTAATCGCTTCGATCAGCGGACAAACCGCGGAAAGCTCGTCGTCCATTTGCTCCACGCCTGTAGTCACAGTGATCAGTTGCCCTTTATCCTTCATCTGATCTAGCGCACGACCGGATTTTACAAAAGGTTCTCCTGACAATTCCCCAATCTCATTATTTGTAGGATAATTTTCCAGGTGTCCGACGCCAAGCGACATCCTGGCATTCCATTGGTAGTATTTGCCTTCCTTTTGGCTGCTATTTCTATTGAGGCCTGCCTTGATGATCAGCAAGAGCAACAATCCCTTTTCCGGGATGTCGGATATCGTTTGAAAGCTATCGCCACGATAGATATCCATGATAAATCGATCGTCTTGAAATTGGCGAATATCATCGGCTATTCGTTGAAGCGTTGCTTTGTAGTTGCCAGTAGTTCCCGTAGAATCCACTATATCACCCGTTATTACAGCTCTAATGCTTTCCATACCACTAATATAGAACCTTTGATAGTTCTAAACAAGAAATAGAACCATATATAGTTCTAAATATGAATTAGAACCTTTAATAGTTCTAAATACATAATAGAGCCTTGTATAGTTCCAATGACACCTTAATAGTAAATTGAAATTAATTTCTCGCAAGAATTCATGGATTTTAGAGGCTTTTTACCGTCTTTTTGGTATAGATACCGTTGAACTTAATGTACTAGAGACAAGGCTCAAAAAGTTACAATCGACAAGAACAATGATTAAATCACAATTAAATAATGCAATTTTCTAAACTATTTTTATCGTATAGAACTTAGTAGTAAATGATCTCAAATATTTTTTCACACCAACAAGAATTTAACAATAACTACACATGAAAACATTTGAAAAGCAGTTAAAAAGAATCAAAGAAGACGCAGGATTCATTGCGGCACTCGACCAAAGTGGTGGCAGCACGCCAAAGGCCTTGTTGGCTTACGGCATCGAGGAAAGTGAGTACAATGGCGAGGAAGAAATGTTCAATATGATCCATAAAATGCGCTCGCGCGTCATCTCCGATGCGTCATTTACCGGCGACAAAATCCTGGGCGTTATTTTATTTGAGCGAACATTCAATTCCAGTATTGAGGGTGTTCCCACAGCCGAATTTCTTTGGAAGAAAAACATA
>JAUHYU010000008.1 GCA_030426345.1 Bacteroidia bacterium | reverse complement strand
GTTTTATCATTGGTCATTGGGTTACCAACTGGTTTGATAGCTAATCTCGGGTAAGTTTGACTGTATAATAAGAGCCGTATGAATCGAGAGGTTCACGTACGGTTCTGTGAGAGGTTTAGGGGTGTGACTCCCCTTTACCTACTCGACTATGCCCAGTTATTTTGTTTTTAAATTTAATTTATACAGAATTGGTTCTTTTTCAACATTATTATCATTCATCAGGTCCGAGCCTTTAACTTTCCAAATTTTAGGTCTTTTACTCCCAACTTCATAGACAATATAAAAATAGTAATTGTCTTTTTTTTCTAATACTTGTAATTCATTTGCAGATAGAAAAATATTGCATTTTCCTATTTTTCGTAAAGTTGATTTGACTTCTATAAATTTTTTATTTCCATTCAAATCAAAAGATAAAATGTCATAACCTACACTATCATCTCTTTCAGATATTTGGTCAATTTTATTTACTAAATCCTTTCTTCCTTTTTTTCCTAAGAATTGACGTTCAGCTCTCATTACTATTTGTTCTCCTCTGTCGCCAATTCTTTTAAATTTTTTTGAGCGGTTTGTATAATCAATCTTTTTCCCTTTTTTATTTTTTTTACCAGATTCCTTTGTGAATTCTTCAGTTTCCAAATTGACGTAATCAAATTTCAGTGTTTCAATTGGAGGGAAATCTTTGAGTTTAAAATTTTTGAGTTCTTTTGATAAGTTTTTCTCTTTAATTTCATCATTTGGATTTTTAAATGAAGCATATAAAAATTTACTGAATTCATAAATACTCCACTCTTTCATTACAGAATCCTTTTCTTTATATCGGAGTAATAAAGCTTGTTTATCCAATTCAGATTTTGAAGAATTATCCAAACCAAGCATGTTTATAAAGTAATTCAGATGTGAGGAAGCAAAGATGTTTAAAAATTTATCTGGGAAATAAACAGATAAAATTTTCCCTTTGAACATTGGTGAAATTGGATTTTTCTTTAAAATATTAATATTGTCTTTATTTTCAATGAGTTCAATGATGGCGTTAAGGATTATCTTTAACGCTTTGTCATTATCTGTCCCATATTCTTTTCTTCCAATTCTATATTTTCGAGTTTTATCTTGACCATATTTGCCAAAATAAAGTCCAAATTTTATTGCTGGACTGCCATGAATATTTCCCCAAGCATTTAGTTCATTTTCTATTCTGTTGCAAAAGGTGGATTCGCCTTTTCCAATTACATATTCATCTTTTGATAATTGTGAAATTACATGAACAGGATAATCATTGACAAACTTTTTTCTTAATTCTTCTATTTCCTTGAATCCATTTTTAAAATCATTTCTAATTTTCTCAAATTCAATTTGATAATCTCTTAATTCTGTAATTTTCATAGTTAATTGTATGTTTTTTATAATTGGTCATAACGTATGGATATCAGACATATGTCTGATATCTGTATTATATATTCGAACAACAATCTATGAAAAAAAAAGCTTTTCAAACAAATATGGTATAGTTTCATTAGATCAGACTACGACTTAAAAAGCTCCTAAAATCCATGAAATGAGGAGACTATACTTTTGTTAAAGCATCTGTATTCAATCTATTTAATGGTCAAATTTTGAACCATCGTCGGCAACCTTTTTGTTGGGAGCATTCCATTTGATTTTTGATAACCAAATATCACCATTTGCTTCTCTCCCATCTCGGGGCCATTCTGCGGTAACGACATAGCTTTCCTCAGGGCTGATTGTCCACACCCAAAAATTCCCAACTGCCAACCCTTTATTAGGAACAATAATCCGTTCTGTATTTCTTTTTAGCGTCAGCGTTTCCGTATCAAAATCAGCCACATGCAAGGGTGCACGATGACGAAAAGTCTGCGTATTATCATCACGTTTCCTTGTATAAACAAACACAAGACCATCAGAATGCGCAATAAGTTTTGTCATAGTTTGATCCATAGGTATCTCCTCTCCGTTGTCCCATCGCCAGCGAACAGGTTCATCCCATGTTTTTCCTCGATCATGGCTTACCAACAAATATCCAAAACCATCTTCGGCACGAGCCGTCATAAAAAACTTGTTTTCATACTCGGCAATTTGAGGTTCATACAACCCGCGACCAGTTGCATTTGTCCAAGAATTTGAAATATGTAATAGCTTATATTTTCCATTTTCAACCTTAGCAGTTAATGATTGGACAATATTCTGCTTGCTGTTTTTGTTTTTCTTTGTAAAAGCCTGCAGGATGGTATCACCTCCCAAATCTAGATATTCAGCATATTGAGTATGTCCCATGTTTTCAGGAATTAGAATTCCTAATTGTTCGTTGGGAATTAAATCTTTTCTTGATATCCCAATCCGGTTCCAATCCTTTGCAATCGGTTGCTCAACAGGTTGTAATGTTTCAAAAAAATCATCAGTCCTAAAATAATGCGCTATCGTATGCTTATCTGCTCCTTTACGGTCTGTGGTTCTAGCCACTAGTTCACATATAATCGGATTGCCGGGGATTGTCACTAATGTTGGCGTTACCCATAAGTCTTCATGAAAATCTTCCGGAATGATCACGGCAGATTCAATTCTTTTAATAATTGAACCCTCGGCACCATCAATGATGGTTGGATCCTTAAAAGACAAAATGTCTTTTTTCTTTTCACTATTACAACTAGCAAACACAAAAAATACTAACACATATATCCAGTTCTTTTTCATTCTATTTTTTTGACGCATTTTCTTTATCGGTATTTCACGCAACATACAAAAGCAACCCATGGAAAAACAAGGCTTTTCAACCAAACTATTGACCCCTCGCCATAAGGCCATACAATAAGTCACGAAAAAGTCCTTAAAATCCATGAAATAAAAGAAGTAGCTTGTTAGCTACTCGACTGGCTGGTTCCTTATTTTTCACTCATCTTTTGGAGTATTTGTTTTAGCAAATCGTTATGCTCTTGTTTTAATGAAATGAAAGTAGTCACCCATGTGTAAATCATATACAATGCACCTATAATTATTGCTAGGTAAATAAGGTAAATAAATAAGATAATCATACTGAATGATTTAAGGTTTATGATTAGAAGATATAGTCAATTTAATGGATTTGGCCAATGCCATGTTGCTTCAGGTATTTCTATGCCAAATTCTAAATTGAACTATTGCAAAAACTACATTACTATTTTTTTAAGTTGACCATAACATGCACACATACAGTCAATTATTGTCAGATTATACTTCGAATAACAATCTATAGAAAATAAAGTATTTCAACCAAAACAAGTCCATAATTCCATCAGATAAAACACCCTAAAATCCATGAGCTTCTTAAATCAAAAAAATCAGCAAACGTCCAATATCATTTGTGCCTTTTGGCTCAATCGATCTTTAGTCTCGGAAGAAACATATTTTCTTTGATCCAGCTGTTGGGGCTGGTCAGTCGTGCAGAAATAACTATGGATACTTCTTCTATATTTATCTGTCGTATTCGTAGTTCCGCCATGCCACACGTGCGAGTTGAAAATAAAAACCGATCCTGCAGGTGCCAGTATCAAAATCTCATCAGGATGCGGCTGTTGAGGGTCGTCCATCGCTTCGACAGGAAGCATGCTCGATCTATGTGTACCCGGCACAATGCGCGTGGCTCCGTTGTTTTCCGTAAAATCATCCAACAGCCAAATGGTATTGCAGACCTTATATCCACCCTGGGGGACAGCATTCTTGTAGTCAACATGTAAATTCTGAAGGCCTAGCCCTGGTCGTGCAGCCCGATAGTTCAGGGAAGACAACTTGAAATGAGCTCCCAACACTACCTCAATCCCAGCCAAAACACGAAAATGTGTATAAAATTTATCGAAAATTGCTCCTTTGTTTACCAAATTGGCCAAGCGATCTGCACCAGCTTCTTTAGGATGACGAATGTATTTAGAATCGAATAATTCCGATCCGGCATTGGCTCCTTCCATCGAAATTAATTCATCAATGCGATCGTTGACTGCTTGCACTTCAGCAGGTGATAACAATTGACCTAGAGCCAAATAGCCATCCCTTTCCAGGTTTTCTATTTCTTCAGTTGTGATCATTTAGGTTGTTTAATGTACAAGCATTATATATCCGTTGTCATCATGTACGTCCTCTAGTTTTCCTTCAAATATTCCAAAACATTCTTACTTCCCATATCTTGCGCCATTCCTGCTATAACTATAACCAGTATTAGCAATATAATCCGACTTACTTTTTGTCAGACTGTGGTAGGTATGGGCATTTCAGTCGCATATTTCCTTAACACAGTCTTAATCTTTGTTGTGATATCTTCTTTAGTAATATTATCAAGCTCGGCGTCCAGACTAATCGACTCAAACTCAGCCAAAATATTTAAGTGATGCTTCCATTTTTCTCGAAAAGAAAATGTTGATTCTGTTGTAACAAAAATGGTGGCGATAGCGGCCATAATTGCGGCTGGAGTATGAATTGCTAATGCAGCAAGAAGTGTAGCTCCACTCGTGCAAATTATTGACCCTAATGTTATAAAAACATAAATACTGAGCGTCAAATTTTTCCATTCACGTTGAAATTTTATTTGGCGATCTAGTAATTGTAGATGTTGGTTTTTTAATGGTAGATGTGGGTTCTTTTCCATAATTGATGTAGTTCATGTGCTAAAAGCATTTATTAACTAGTCACAAATCTCTTTTCGATTTCAGCAGAAATTCCATGCCAATAGCGTGATTTATATTACTAATATAAACAAACCCAGCATTTATAGAAAGGGTCAGACTTACATGGCCAATAGCGATAAATAATATTAGTATCTACAATGCAGGTATTGATACCAATTTCCCCAAATCACATGGTCACTTCAAAGTCAATCACATAGGAATTTAAGATTTGCAACCTTGGGTTTTCAATAGATGAATCTGTTGAAAGGCGTTGTTTTATATTCAATAAAAGCCTCTAAAATCCATGACCTATCCAAATTTATTCAGGCTGCAACTCCAATACCACCAACACCGGGCAATGGTCAGAAGCCACTTTTTCGTCCAGTACTTTTGTCTCCAATACTTTCCATCGATGGGCCGGATGAAACAGCACATAATCAATTTTGATCCGCGGATCTGTAGCCGGGAAGGTTGGCGTGTCTGCCGCAAACGATCTGAAAAATGCTTGAAATAATATTTTCATTGGATCACTATCCGGTCTAGCATTCAAATCTCCGGCTAAGATGGTAGGCCTTTCGTCCTGCGAAAAAAGTTGCACGAGCTGTTTTGCCTGGTTGATACGGTTGATTTCATCTTTGGTGTGGTCGAGGTGCGTACCCACAAATCGGATGGTGTCGCCACTTCCCAAGACAACATTCGTCTCCAACGCAGCCCGTGGTTCTTTGTCCGGCTCATGGAAAAGAACATGATTTTGAGTGCTCAAAAATGAATACCTGGACAAGACTCCCTCCCCATAAGCCCCTCCATCAAAATACATGGCCTTGCCAAAAAGCGGTGCTAACCCGGTACGCACACCTAACTCTGTTGCCAAATCCATCTTTCTGGCGCGGTTGGTTTTAAAATCCACTTCTTGCAAAGCTACTAAATCAGGCTTTACTGACTTGATCACATCAGCGATCAGATCCAGATCAAAATCACCTTTCATAGTCGCCCCATGCAATATGTTGTAAGACAATACCCTGACGACCCGCGAGGAATCTGGAGTTTGTGCCGAGGCGCTAAAGCTTAAGACATTAATTGCCAGTATAAGGCAAAACAATTTTGTTGATTTTTTCAATGCGGAAAACTCCATTTTATTTATAATTCTGATGGACTAGATTTTATCATACTTAAACTTAAACCCGGAGATCTGTGGAATGATCGGATCGTTGATTGCAGGTGAAGGCATTCCTATCTCAATCGGGCCGGGGCCAACAAATTTTGTACTGCTTGGTTTTAACTTCAGCACCCCTTTTGGATCTATCTCCAAAAAGGTGAACAGCGGATCTTTGTACGGAATTGTGTATTTTATCCATGGATATTTTTCATCGATCGCGGCACTGTAACGAACGTGTTGATAATCCCCACCAACCCATCGATATGATGCACTATTGATCTGAATGTAGTAAATGCCATTAATTTCAGTCATATAATCCGTATGATGATGTCCACACAAACTAGCAACTACCTTTGTGCCTCTCGCCTGTCGGTTAGCATCTTCCAATATTTTTTGGATATCCTTCAAGTTCGCAACTCCACCATCTTCATTTTCAAGCGTTTGGTGTGAAAACACAAAGGTAGAGAGATTGGTTTTTGCGAGGTCTTCCCTCAACCAATCCTGTTGTTCTTTATTGATGAAGCGGTTATATCCCGACCATGGTTTCGGGTTTGGGTCGTTTCCATCTAACACCACAAAGTGAAGCCCATGATGGTCGAAGGAATAATATCGCTCCTTCATGCCCCAAAAATCCATGGCTTGCTCACGTGTAAATCCACCGTCTGTATCGTGATTGCCAAGAATATGGTACTTTGGCCCATTATATCTTTCCCATTCCTTTAACAAACCCAAGTTGTAATCATAAGGCCTGCAAAAGTCTCCCATCTGAACGATAAAATCAGATTTGTAATCATTGGCCTTTTCAATAAAAGCAGCAAGTCTTTGTTCGCCATCGTGCATCACATCATGGTGCAAATCAGCAATCAGACCAATTTGAAGCTTCTTTGCTTTCGCATTGGCCGAAAACGGAGTCCATGGAAATGCCACCGCCCCTCCCATTATAGCTGATTTCGACAAAAATGCACGTCGCTTCATATTCTTGTTATTTAATTCTACTATATGGGATTGGTATCATTATAAAAGCCATTAGCTTGAAGGTTAGGATCATTTCACCAGAAAATCCTAACCGATTATTCTGCCCTCAACCAAATCCGTGACCTTGGTTTCATCTTCAGGGTTCCTGATGCCGTATCTACTTTTTGGCCCGTAAAAGCATCCAAAAATCCATGATCTTCCAGCCCGTTTAATTGTAGTTCCACTTCTTCCTTGTTGTAATTGTGCAAAATAATATCTCCATTTTCCATGGGTTGCATGGTGACTCTGGTCGGAGCATTAAGTTCAATTTGTATTTGTTCATTGAAAATATAGCGGATGGTATTGGCCCAGGAAGTTGGCAGATCTAGCAAACCCAATGGTCGAGGGCAAAGCAAAACTTCCCCTACGGCCTTAAAATCCGCTTCGGAAAACGTATGGGAGTTCAATACATATATCTGCCCGTCTTTGCTTTTTGTCACAAATGGAATGGCGCGATTGCCCGATTTAGCCTCCAAAATTACAATGGCTTTTTTAACTTCTAGTGCCACTTCCAAATCCAACGGCCTTTCCAAGGAAGTTTCATTTCCGTCAAGGATTATTTTCTCCGCACTTATTGCCTCGATTTCCGGCTTTACAATACCAGCCAATTTGGCCAGTTTTCCTTTATCTTCTACACTTGCTAAAAATCCCGCAGTCATGATGATTCGTTTGCCTTGCTTGTGCGACGCCAACACCTTGCTGACAATTTCAGGATCGGCAGCAGCTTGTGTTGGCAAGAAAATGGTTTCTGAGTTTTCAGGGTATTGAGCCGTTGGCAGCAAAGGAATCCCAAACATGCCTATAAAATCCATGATGTAAAGATCGCCTCCGGCATCACTGCTTGGTGGTTTATACCCGGCTATTCCGTGGACTGGAGAGGTCTTTAGGGCTCCAGCAAGCCTGGCAAGTTTTTCAAAATCCATGCGCAACAAATGATGTCCGGGATGTCCATTTACGAAACTCCCATAATTAAAAATAACTAGTTCATTGGCACCTGCAAGTACCGATTGATAAGCCTGCTCCACAAAGTCCAAAGCATCGCAATCTCCATGATCAAACCAAGCTCCCCCGATCTTTTTCCCGGCCATGGATTTGATCCAACTATAATTCACAAATCCTTCATAAGGCTGCACAAACCCAAATCGTTGCGTGTATTGTCCCCGTGTTTCCGTGCCTACCCAAACTTCGTCAAATAATTTTGGGCCACTTTCCACATCATAACCAAACATATGAAAGCGATCGTACCACTGCGGATATTTGATGATCATGTGGATATCGGGATTAACGGACTTGGCCGGATCTATAAAGATAGAAGAAGCCAATTCCGTAAGCATTGACCTCCGGTATTCCGACCAGCTTCGTTCCCCTTTAGCAGCTTTGGATTCTAGACTGGTATCTCCCGTACATAAAAAATCATCTACGATAAAGGTGTCAAAAATAGGTGCGACGTCTATCATTACTTTCCTCATATCTTGCTGGGTCTTTGGGTTTTGCCAATTAAACCAACCAAGGTCTCCCTCTTGTTTTACCCCAGAATCACCTCCGGGCACCGTGGCAATTCCTCCGACAACTTCAAATCCATTTTGGCTAAAATATTGTGTAACTTCAGTCAGTAAATCAGGTGAAACGACCAATCCGCCGCGATATACCTCTATATAAACTTTGGTGATTGCGTTTGCCATCATGAGCGAAGTAGCTTCTCTTCTGCCTTCAGGGGTTGAGAGTAATCGTTCCACAGAATGCGCCGTGATATATACGCTCAACGTCAAATCGTCTTGATGTTGTTTGGCAAAATGGAAATTGTCATCCATTTGTAGCCTAGATTGGGAAAATCCTGAAATGGATATGGCAATCATCAATCCTGAAATAATCAGTTTGCTTAAAAAATTATTGGGTGTAGTCATGAGTAAAATTAGGTATGTATTAAAAATTTTAATTTATGGAATAACTCTAAATATTCGATGTGATTGGTAAATATTTCCAAACATATCTTTTGTTTTTATAGCCATTTGATGTGTTCCTATAGTTAGTTTTTTAGGCAATCTTCCCGTCCAAAAATGTCTAGACCTTTGGGGCTTATCCATCTTCCATCCAAGTGCTACATCCAACTTAATACTATCGACTTCAACATCAAGGTATTGATTTAATTCGTGCATTTTCCAATTGGCAGGATCCCTGGAGGTGGTTTGCGATAGCGGCACCCAATCACCAAATTGATCAATCCTCATTTCCACTATCGATTTTTCAGTTCCGTTAAATACGTTAACCAGAACCTGTGTGGTATCTAGTTCTGCTAATGAAATATCATCGGGCAAGTAAATATTCATTTGATAATCGACAGGTCTTCTCGCAGCTTTATAAACAATATCATATTGATTTCCATCAAATTTAATGGTTGAATAGCCATTTGGAGTACCATCATTCATGGTTGCATGTGGTATTCCCAATTCATCCTTCAAGCCACACCACCAACTTCCACTAACCGTTCCATTGATAAAGTGGTGGTGGGGTTCAGAACCTTTCCAGCCCATGCTTTCATCAACGAACAGATTAATAAGCGTATGTGTGTGAGCAGCTATGGATAATGTATGCTTTCTCTTCTCTAAAATCCGAAACATATCCTCACGATTTTCGCAACGCACAATGGGAATGTGCATCATCAACACCACTAATTTTTCCTGGGGAACATGCTCCAGATAATTGGATACAAAGCTAAGTTGATCTTCTGTGAAATAACCTTTATAACCTCCTTTCTCTTTGTAAAACACATCATTTATGCTGATAAACGCGACTTGTCCAAACTCATAAGCATAAGTTGATGGCCCGAAGTTTTTGAAAAAAGTATCCTCAGCACCGGCATTTCCTTTTGCATCTCTATCATAATCATGATTGCCAAAAACATAATACCAGGGAATTCCGATTTGTGCTATGCTTGCAGAAATCTCATCGAATAACCCCGGGTCATCCGCAACGATATCGCCAAGTACAACGCCAAATTTAGCCTTGCTTCCGATACACTCTTCTACCACATCATGAGTCACATAATTCACTTCCTTCATGCCCCTTGCCTGCGTATCTCCGAAAAAAAGTGCTTCAAACTCATGGTTTTCTTCCCCTTCCCACAATGGAAAATTCATGGTTTTTTGATGGTTTGATGGCGTTGAATAGTGCTGAGGTATTTTGGAATTATTGGATGGCACCAAATATCCGGCAAGCTGGATCACAAAAACTGCCGAATTTCCATTGTCTGCAATACTCCATCTGCCATCTGCATCCGTTTCCACAACATCCCGTCCATTACTTACCAAAACACCTTCTATTCCAGACTCCTTTTTATCCTTAACAAGGTTTTGATTTTCATCTAAATAAACAAAGCCACTAATATTAGCTTGCGCAAGTAGCATTGCACTTGAACTAATGGATAATAAGACCAAAACGACAATCGTTTTCATATTCAGGTAATTATAGTTTGATGAAATATTTATTTTGGTATAGATATTTAGCAATCAGATAGCAAATTCCATAAATAATACTAAATCCCAGAAGTGCCTGCCACCACATGGCAGACTTTGGTAAAAAATCTCCATAAAAGGAAATCAAAACTTGTTGTAAAATGTAGATGACCAATGGGTTCATCCCCAATATCGCGAGATGCGGAATCTTCCATTTCCAAACATCAGTCACCAAATAAAATGCCGTATAAGTAAGCACGCTCAAACCTGATGCAAATATCGGGTAGGCTACGGTCATACTTCGCTGAGAAAACTCCCAATATTCCATGGGTTGGAGATAGGATAATCCAAGGCCCAATACCAACAAAGGAATTCCTAATTTCATGGATTTCAAGATAACTACCCGAGTTGAATTTTCTTTTAAGTAATCCATTTGAACAGTACCAAGCACCAAAATAGATGCCCAACTAATCGGACCAAGCGGGCCTCCATCAATGCTGTTGGGCATGGTCCATTCGCTATAGTTAGTGAAAATGAACAATAATTGGTATATCAAAAGCAAAGCAAAGGCCATGGAAATTCGGGCCTTTTTACCCTTCATAATGAACGGCAGCGTAATCAATCCTGCAAAGCCAATGTCTACCAAAGCATCCCACATATCCATGACAGGATCGGGGCCATAAAGTACAATACCAATAAGTATTAAAATTCCATACCTTTTGATTGCATGGAAATATGAGGCTTTTTTGCCTATTTTTTCGATCCTACGCTGCAAGGACATGCCCAGGCCCATCCCAACTGCAAAAACAAAATACGGAGCGATGGCATTGGCAAAAGTCATCCCGTAGCGCGGGTGACGAAACGTATCAGGCATGACGTCAAAATGTCCTAGATAATTGACCAGGATCATCCCAAAAATGGCAAAACCACGAAACATATCCAGAGATACAATTCGCGGTTTTGAAGATGCTAGTCTCATATTAATTACGGAATTTTATTTCTTTGTTCTGAGCCAATAGATTTCTTCCTTCAAATCTTTAGCAGCTTGAAGTTGGATCGTTGCAAGTTCAATCGACCAGTCTATGTAAAAATTTAGTTTAGGGTTTTCGCTTTCTTCTTTTGTTGGTGGTCTCGACGTATAGCCTTTGAAGAAAATGTGCTGAGGCTTTTGAAATGATCTTGAAAGACCACATGTGGAAAAGGCAATCATACCATTTGCATCTAGGTTGGCGTAAATTAACCAAATACCCTTGTCAGGGAATCCTGAACAACTTGTCAGCGCATTGCCTTTTAAAAGGTCTCCTACTTTGGCTCCCTTAAAGCTCTCTTTTACTTTAACCTCAAAAATTTTGTTATTAAACCACCCTTCGGAGGAATAATCATAGTTTTCTCCAATTGAAACGACTTCTGCGACAAAAACCAGATCCGCTTCTTTAAAAGCAGTTTCTCGTGCATTGTTCAAATTCCGAATTCCTGAACAATCACAAGCCTCGGCTGAAAGTTGAGAAGTTAAAAATATTAGAATTATATATAATCTTATCATTTACGAGAGTAGTCCATAACGTAGGAGTGAGTTATAATTTTATAAAAATCTTCTTCTTATACAGAATGTAGGCGGGAATGAAATTGAGACACACAAACAACAGCGAATAGATCATACCAGTAAGTTTTGGTCCTACATCAATAGAAGTGAATGCATCGAAGAAATGTAGATTCAAGCTTTGACCACCAAAATCAGGAATGAAAAATATCAAAGCAAAAATATCGGCCATAACATATACCGTGATAGCGTTAGCGCCAAAGATAATTCCTGGCTTAGTTCCATAAGTATAGCCTTTCATGTCAACCAAGAAATAAAAGGCACCTAAAGCCATGAATGCAATCCCGGAGGTTACAAACACAAAGGAGCTTGTCCAGATATTTTCATTAACAGGAAATGTAAGTCCCCAAAGGTAGCCAGCGAATGTCATGAAGAAACCAGTGACCATTAGCAAAATCACTTTCATTTCTTTGGTACGATTGCTTAGCATCAAAGCCCCAGCAAGTAATCCTGTGATCCCCGAAACGATCGATGGAAAAGTGCTCAAAATCCCTTCAGGATCCCAAGTTCCCTGATACATGACGCCAGGCATATATTGGCTATCAATCCAGTTGGCAATATTTATACCTCTTTCCAACATTACCTCGCCATAGCCCGGAGTTGGGATTAGAACCATCACCAACCAATAAGCCACCAAAATAATACCACCGATCCATGCTTGTGTCTTCCAATTGGTATTCAAAAATATAAACGCGCACACACAAAACACGATGGCAATCCGTGGAAGTGTACCAGTCCATCTGAGTTCTGCAAAATTGAAATCAGGTAATAAATTTAGAAATATCCCGACTGCAAATATTTTTAAAGAGCGCACCAAAATCTTCTGATACATACTTTCTTTTGTCACGCCCTGCTGCAACCGCTTGGTGTATGCCAATGCGATAGAGACACCGACAATAAATAAAAAAAATGGTGCAATCACATCAGTTGGCGTAAGGCCGTTCCAGGAAGAATGTAATAGTGGGGCAAATACAAAATCTCCGTTGCCCGGAAAATTCACTAAAATCATTGCGGCAATGGTAAATCCACGCATCGCATCAAGGGATATTAATCGTTGTACCTGTGTTGACATATTGAAAAAGTTTAGTTTAGCCGCTTTTAATTCGGATTTAGAAAAGTCGGAGACGACTAAAGATTATACCTTCTTAATGCCGATATGTACCATTCGATGGAAAGGTAGATAGAAATTCTCCTGAATGCCCTCATGGATTTTTACCCCTTTTAAACTAGAAAAAGCCTCAAAAATCCATGAAGACCCGTATAGAGATTTATTTCGAATCTCCCCACTGACCGACCTTGTGTCCGCTCAATCCATAATAAGCCAAATAGACATAGCATATCATTGGAATGAAAAAGGAATAATGGTATCCACCAAATTCATCGGCAAATGCAGCCTGAATAAACGGAATCAGCGCCCCGCCCAAAATAGACATGATCAACAATGAAGAACCTTGAGAAGTATACTTCCCCAAATCTTTGATCGCCAAGGTGAAAATATTAGACCACATGATGGAATTAAAAAGACCTATACTCAGTACACACCACATAGCGATGTTGCCATCTGTCATAATAGTAACACCAAGCAGAATAATGATCATGATAGAAAAAACCAATAATGTACGGGCGGCATTTGATCTTCCCATTCGGAATGCGATCAGGTTGAGCACGATGAAAATCGAAAATGGCGCAATCCTAGAAAATGGAAATGTATAGTCGCTTTCAATAAATACCGCAAAATAAATTACCAAATATGATGCTATGGCTGTACCAACCATCATGAGCAACTTTTTGGTTTCATTGGTTGTTTCCCCTAAAGAGATCGCTCCTAAGAACCTTCCGATCATCAAACCACCCCAATAAAAAGCCAAAAATGATTTCGCTTCCATCTCTGGCAATCCTATCAACTCATGAATATAATTAATCAACAAACTTCCAATAGAAACTTCACCACCTACATACATGAAAATAGCTACCATGCCCAGTGTCAAATGTCTAAATTTCAAAGCACCAGCACCTTTTTCTATCGTTTCTCCACTTTTAAAAACTGGTAATTTTGTGAAATACACCAATACCCCGAGTAATATAAAAATCAATGCAAAAATGAGATATGGGAGCTGCACACCCCAAACAGTCATAGGCAAGCCTGCGTCTGTAGTGATAGGTTCTCCAATCTGATTGAGCAAAGGCTGACCCCAGGTCGCAAAGTAATGGAACACAAAATATCCACCAACAATGGGTGCCAAGGTTGTGCCAAGTGAATTAAATCCTTGAGATAAATTAAGTCGGCTAGAGGCAGTTTTTGCTGGGCCTAAAATCGCCACATAAGGATTTGATGCGATTTGCAGCATGGTAAGTCCCAAACCAAGAATAAAAAGTGCTACAAGAAAAAAGCTGTACAATTTTAGTTGTGCTGCAGGATAAAAAAGCGCACATCCTATAGCTGCAACAGTCAGTCCAATTAAAATCCCATTTTTATACCCAATTTTTTCTATTGGGTCTCCTTTCCTAGAAGATATGAGAAAATAGATAAGTGACCCCGTAAAATACGCACTAAAAAAAGACATTTGAACGAGCATGGATTCTGCCCTTGAAAGTTCAAATATTTTTTTCAGGTAAGGAATCAATATATCGTTCATGCAGGCGATAACACCCCACATAAAAAACAAGCATGTAAGCACCACCATGGGTACGGTATAGTTTTTTTGTTCGCCTGACTCTACCGAACTCACTGATGTATTTCCAATTCCTGCCATGTCTTTATTTTGTCTTTAGTTAATTGTTTTTATGTGTACTGAGTTAGTTTATAGTTGTTTAGAGATTTATCAAATCAGATATATTCACTACCCCTCCTGTCTCAATGGATTTTCTTGCTGCAATGCCAATCATACTCGACAATACACCTGCCCTACTTCCTGCTTTTTGTCCGGTTGGATCCTGTTGATTTGGTTTAAACATAGCATCTTTCACTCGTTCATCTGCTCCTCCATGTCCTCCGGAATTTGGCTTCATTGTCCAATATTTTGTGGTCTCTCCATCTTTTGTCAAGCGAAATTCAAACGGTGCTGGCGCATCCCATGGTTGTCGACTATTCAACCTGACATCTAGTCTCCCTTTCTCCCCCGAAAAACATATATACTGTCCTTCATAGGGCAAATATGCATTTAGTGTATAAGTAAGTTGAGTGCCATTATCATATTGTACCTGAACTGAGCTGGTATCGTAGCTATCTATCTTATCGTCCCACACGCAACCATCACGGTAGTAATGATCCACATCTTCGCAATTTCCATATAATTTCATATCATCGGCATCCTTTGTCATATCCCAATAATAATCACACTGATTTGTGAATTCACAATTGCGGCATTTTTTTCCTCTATAAGCATTATTTTTTCCGTAAAAGGCCACTTTTCCCATGGCCTGGACTTGCACCGGATCAGCATCCAACAACCAATTGACAAGGTCAAATTGATGTGAAGCTTTATGAACTAGCAATGATCCCGAATTCTTGATTTTCCCATGCCAACGACGAAAATAAGAAGCACCATGACTTGTATCCAGATTTTCCTGATAATCAATAGCTAAAATTTTTCCCAGTTCACCAGAGCTCAAAATGCGCTTCATTTCCATGGATTCGTTCATAAATCGCACGTTGAAACCCACATTTACTTTCCGACCGGTTTTCTTTTCTGTATCCAAAATACGCTGACACTGATCTGCTTCGGTAGCAATGGGCTTTTCGGATATAACATCGCAACCCAACTCCATCGCCCTGACAATATAATCTACATGAAAGCTATCTACAGTAGTAACAATTACAATATCGGGCTTTTGCTCCCGAATCATTTTATCAAAATCATTGGAATGATATGTTTTAGCATCGATACCGATCAGCTCTTTAGCGACTTCCACTCTTTTTTCATTGATATCACACAGACCAACCATTTCCACATAATCCTTATAAGGTCCTACCAACTCTGTGCCCCAACTATGAATGCCTCTGGTGCCAGTTCCCACCATTACAACTTTTGTTTTTCTAGCAGATCGATCCATACCAACCAGTTGAAAGGATGGGGCGAGAGATGCCGCGGCAATAGCTACAGCCCCTTTAGTTACAAATTGTCTTCTGTTCAAACTTGAATTAGGAGAGTTCATATTTTCTAAATAATGGCGGAATTACGGTAAAATAAAAATCAAAAAACCGAAAGTTAATCTTTTTCTTAAAAAGTAGGCTTTTAAAGCAAAAAAACCATTGTCATAATTATCTAATACCATCTTTATGGGAGTTCATACTATGAAATTCTATAAAATTTATCGTATAATTTAATCTGTTCTGATTTTATCAATCTCCAGTAGTCCGTTTCACGCAAAACGAAGTAATTGATTCGCCTAACACGCAAATCGGAACTTTTTATTTCCGATCGATTTTGCAATGTATTTCCACGAAAATACGCATCACAAAACAGTAAGACAAATGAAAATTGGAGTAGATTTAGGAGGGACAAATATCCGGGCGGGTTTGATCAATGACAACGCCATCATTAGGATGAAAACCAACCCTCTTATCAATAAAGACAACCTAGAAAACACTATTGATCAGTTAAAGAAAGTTATTCATTCCGTACGAATGCCCGATGTAGCAGGCATAGGTATTGGAGTGCCTTCTGTAGTGGATGTACAGAATGGTATCGTATATGATGTAGTCAATATCCCTTCATGGAAAGAGGTACCATTGAAAACTATTTTAGAAAAAGAATTTGACGTACCTGTGTATATCAACAATGATGTCAACTGCTTTGTGCTGGGAGAGAAGTATTGTGGTTTTGGCAAATCATACAAGAATTTTGTGGGCATCACAATTGGTACGGGTATTGGCGCTGGCATTGTCATTGACAATCGCCTGTATAGTGGAAGCAACTGCGGTGCTGGAGAAATAGGTTATTTACCATACTTAGATCATGATTTTGAATATTATTGCAGTTCCAATTTCTTTGAGAAAATACATGGAGTCAACGCCTACGAAATCTTTTTAGCGGCTGAAAACAATGATGCTAATGCGCGGAAATTATGGGCGGAATTTGGCCACCATTTAGGAAATGCGCTGAAAGCTGCGGTTTATGCCTATGATCCAGAAGCTGTCATATTCGGTGGGGCAATTTCAAAAGCCTACCCCTATTTCAAGGATCAAATGATGACATCATTAAAGGAAATATATTTTCCTAAATCCATTGAAAAACTTCATATTTATAATTCAAATATCCATCATATATCCATGATTGGTGCAGCTTTTCAGGTTAATCAGCAATAAGCATATTGAAAAATTAGATTTTTCACCGATTTAAAATACTACTTTACACATCAAACATAATTCCTCCAACATGCGCAGAAATACATTTATTGTCATCTTGATTCTTCTTATTTTTTTCGTCATCTCATTTTTAACAAATATTCTGGGCGCGCTCAACCCCAATGTTTCTGCAAGCTATAAGCTAACGGAAACCATGGCTGGATTTCTACCGTTTGCATTTTTCATTGCCTATGGTATTATGTCAATTCCAGCTGGTTTTTTATTGGAAAAATGGGGAGAAAAGAAAATGATCATCTTTGCATTTTTGCTGGCATTTCTAGGTGCTTTGATATTTGCCATAAATCCACAGTTCAATGTATTTGTAGTTTCTTTGTTTACCATTGGTACCGGAATGGCAGTTTTACAGGTAGTTATCAATCCTCTTTTGCGTGTATCTGGTGGAGAAGAGCATTATGCATTTAATTCCGTGTTGGGTCAACTCGTATTTGGATTGGCTTCATTCATAAGTCCTCAGATGTATTCCTATTTTGTTTCCAATATTGATCAAGGAAATGTGGAAAAACCTTTTATAGGAATGATGACAAATTTAGTTCCTGAGTTTATGTCATGGGTTTCTGTCTATTGGGTATTTGCTTTCTTAAGCATAATCATGATTGTGATTATCATTTTTATAAACATCCCAAAAGTAACACTTCAAGAAGACGAAAAGGTAGGCTCCAAAGCCAGCTATGTAGAACTGTTTAAGAACAAATATGTCATCTTGTATTTCCTCGGAATATTTGCTTATGTTGGCAGTGAGCAGGGAATTTCATATTGGATGTCAAAGTTTCTAAGTAATTATCACGGTATTGACCCAGGAACTTCCGGGGCTGATGCTGTATCCTATTTCTGGGGGTTGATGACTATTGGTGGAGTTTTGGGTTTAGTACTTTTAAAGCTTATGGACAGCAAGCAAGTATTGAAGTGGTTTACATTATTGGCTATGGCTTGTGTGGCCGCAGGATTATTTGGTAGCGACAAGGTTGCTTTATGGGCATTTCCAATCTCCGGTTTTTTCCTTTCCGTAATGTACCCAGTTATTGTTTCACTTGGGCTTAATTCGGTAGCCAAACACCATGGTTCTTTTGCGGGGATTTTAATGACTGGTATCGCAGGTGGAGCTGTAGTTCAATTGTTAATTGGAAGTATTAGTGATATAGTGTCATTAAAAGTGGGTATGATGTTTTTGTTCGTCACCTTAGGTTATATCCTCAGCATCAGTTTTTGGGCAAAGCCCTTAGTCAATAACAAAACCATAAAGAGTCTAAGTGATCTTTTTAAATCTGACACATAATAGTAATTTGAGCGTATTATGATCAAAATAATATTGCTAACTGATTTTGGTGAGGAATACGGAACAAGTTTGCTGAAGGGTGTTACTCGCTATTCCCAAGAGCACGGTCCATGGATATTTTGCCGCATGCCTACTTATTACAGGGAAACGATGGGTTGGCAGGGTATTTTTAAGTGGGCCAAAGAGTGGAAAGCTGATGGCATTATTGGTCAATTCTATACCAATTCTAACCTGTCAACACTCATGAATCAGGGTATTTCTATTGTGGCACAGGACTTCAAGGAGCGACAAGAAAACGTACCCAACCTTACTGGGGATTATCTCGGAACTGGCAAATTGGGTGCAGAATACTTTTTGCGCAAGGGCTTTGAACATTTCGCCTTTTATGGATTTAAGGATATTGTTTGGTCGCGTGAGCGTGCTCAGGGGTTTGAAGAGCGGCTTGCCCAGGATGGTTTTAAAGTCCATTATTTTGAACAAAGGCAAGTAGCAAAAGCCAGAGAACTTTGGTACTACAAACCATCAGCTCTGAGCAAGTGGCTAAAATCCCTTCCTAAACCCATCGCCCTAATGGCCTGTGATGACAATCAGGGTATGCATATTACCGAAGCCTGCCGATTGGCCAATCTCAGGATTCCTGAAGAAGTCGCTGTTCTTGGTGTAGACAATGATGAGATAATTTGTAACCTTTCAGATCCTCCTCTCTCAAGCATAAGTTTGGATACCGTAAAAGGTGGCTATGAAGCCGCAAAGCTATTGCATAAAATGATTGAATCTAAAAATGAGATTCGCTATGACGTGATCGTAGAACCAACACAAATAATTACCAGAAACTCCACGGACATCTATGCAACTAATGATGACCACGTTGGCTTGGCCTTAAAATTCATTCACAATAATATAGAAAAAAATCTCAAGGTGGAAGATGTGCTAATTCAAGTACCGCTTTCGCGAAGATCACTTGAAAAGCGCTTCCTTAAAGTTACGGGGTTACCTGTGTATGAATATATATTCAACCTCCGCATAGAAAAGTTTACAGAAAAATTACTGGATACTGACCAATCAATTTTTGAAATTGCATTGGACTTGGGCCTTAATGACAGTAAAAACATTGCCCGCCAATTTCGACAGATCAAGGGATGCACGCCTACTGAATACCGCAAAAAATATGTGGTCAACAAACAAAAAAACTAACTGTTTGTATTATTTCATTAGCAATTATTGCCAAAAAAGCATTCAAATCCCATGAAATATAGTTCTTATTCAGTAGGATACTTGTTTCCTGAAATAAGCCAACTATATCTTGACCGGATCTTTTATGTTCCGTTCCATCAAGCTGATAATCACGTTCGTATCTGGCAACTGCTCCAAAAACACCTTAAAAATAACCATCATCGGAATCGACAAGATCATCCCTTCTGTACCCCACAGCGTACCCCAAAAAACCACCCCAAGTATTACCGTGACAATATTCAGGGAAAGATGTCGCCCCATCAGGTATGGGTCAAGCACACTACCCATTACAAACTGGATGGTAATCAATATCAAGATGAAAATAACCGTAACACCAATGCTGTCGAAATACAACAGCGCCAAAAGCGCCGGCGGAATAGTGGCCAGCAGCGATCCTACAGCAGGAATGTAATTGAGTGAAAAGGCCAATATGCCCCACATCAGAAAAAAGTCAATCCCAAACATATAACAAGCAATGGCATACCCCACTCCTGTCAGGAAGCTGACCAACGTCTTTACTTTGATATATGTACTGATTGAGCGCTGAATTTTTTTGTAGGCCTCGATCAGATTGCTCTGATCTTCTTTCTCGTTCCGACTTAGCGACCTGATAAACCGTTCGTATTGTGCCACACCACCCAATATGCCCACAAAATAAAACATAGTAAGAAAAAACCTGCCAGAGAACTTTCCGATTTTTCCTGCAAAACTTCCCGATTGTTCCAACAACCAACTCTGCCCTAATAGTTTTTTTAGGCTGCCTTTCAGGTCGTTTGTATTGATTTCATAGCCAGTTGCTGACTTCACATTATCCACCATCGAATCCATTCCTGTAGCAATATGATCAATGAAGATTTCTTTTTGCACCACCAAAGTCTTGATTGTTTTGTAAATACCAATATCAATGAGTACAAAAAATATAAGTACCCCTAAAAACACCGCAACAATACTTACTGTCAATGACAATCTTTTCTCATGCAGCCAGGTAACAAGCGGCTGTGCCAAAAGTGCCAAAAAGAAGGCGAAGACAAGTGGGATAAAAAGGTCTGAAAGTGTATATAAAATAAACAGGAACAGAACAACGAATTTCATGAACAACAAATTTCGGATGATCCTGAGGTTATTTTTCCATTTTTTCATGGGTCAGTAAGAGTTTAGCTAGGGTTGAATATCGATTAAAAATGCACAATAAAGTGCAACATGCCAAACTATGAAAAAATCATGGCTAAAATGTTGCCAACAACCTTATATGAGATTCTTTTGCAACCAAATGAATACATGGGTTTTTAACACTTTTTAACATCTTTTAACAATTCGATACTTCATGGTTTTTTAGTGATTTTTTACATTTGGTGCCGTATTTATTAATCATTCAAGAAAGGAGGAAATCACATGTTAACACAAAGCACGAAATGTTTTAACTTGATAATCAAATCCCTGCTTGTTGTGGGGATAATGTTCATAAGTGGTATTTGCGCATTCGCCGCCGGAGGTGTAGAATTATATACACCTTATACCAAGATATCCGTTCCGCCAGGAGAGTCGATCGATTATAATATCGATGTTATCAACAATAGTAGCGGAATTAAGAATGTAGGAATATCCATAGTCGGATTGCCGGAGGATTGGAACCGAAACATAAAATCAGGAGGATGGAACATCGAGCAGGTATCTGTTCTTCCAGGTGAAAAAAAAGCCCTCAAATTCCATGTAGATGTCCCTTTAAAAATCGACAAGGGAAGTTACAGGTTCAATGTAGTCGCCAAGGGATATTATTCATTGCCGCTTACCGTGAATGTGTCTAAGCAGGGAACGTTTAAGACCGAATTTACGACAAAGCAACCCAACATGGAAGGTGATTCCAAGTCTACATTTACCTTCAAGGCAGATTTAAAAAACAGCACGGGAGATAAACAGCTTTATGCTCTGACGTCAACTGCTCCCCGAGGTTGGAATGTCTCATTTAAAGTCAATAACAAGAAAGTAACATCGGTCGATGTGGCACCTAATTCGACTGAAAGTACTACAATTGAGATTCATGCGCCTGCAATAATATCTGCTGGGAAATACGATATTCCGATACGAGCAAGAACAAGTTCTACTTCTGCCGAATTGAACTTAGAAGTGGTCATCACTGGCACTTATGAAATGACCCTTACCACACCCACTGGATTGCTCAGTACAGACATTACTGCCGGAGGTAGTAGGCAAGTGGAACTTGAGGTAAGAAATACCGGGTCTTCGGGGCTTACTGATATAAAACTCAGCTTTAAGGCTCCCGCAAAATGGGAGGTCACTTTCGACCCAAAAAGTGTGGATGCCCTGGCTCCTGGAAAATCTACTCAGGTTTTTGCCAACATCAAAGCAGACAAAAATGCCATAGCTGGCGATTATGTCGCAAATCTGGAGGCCAAAACTCCTGAAGTTACCTCAAAGGCTGCTTTTAGGGTTTCTGTCAAGACATCCCTAATGTGGGGCTGGGCTGGTATTCTCATTATTTTGGTAGCATTGGGGAGTGTGTATAATTTATTCCGCAAATACGGAAGGAGGTAAAAAGTGAAGCAAAATATTATTGAGCTAACAGACCTCACAAAAAAATATGGGGACTACACAGCCGTAAATCACCTGAATTTATCAATCAATAAGGGAGAGATTTTTGGATTGCTTGGACCAAACGGCGCCGGAAAATCAACTACTATCTTGATGATGCTTGGATTGACAGACCCCACTTCTGGGTCAGTCAATATTTGCGGTATCAATTCCACAAACAACCCTATCGAGGTAAAGCGAAGAGTTGGCTATTTGCCAGAGGATGTGGGTTTTTATGGTGATCGCACGGCCATGGAAAATTTGGTCTATACTGCCCAGTTAAATGGCTTTTCCTTAAGTGGAGCACGATTTAAAGCAGAGCAATTATTGGAAAGAGTAGGCCTTTCACTGGAAATGCATAAAACAGCCGGAAAGTATTCCAGAGGAATGCGTCAAAGACTTGGCTTTGCAGATGTATTGATCAAAAACCCTGAGGTGATTATTATGGATGAGCCTACTTTGGGCATCGACCCAAAAGGTGTAAGAGAATTTCTGAGGCTCATCGTGCAATTGAGCAGGGAAGACGGGCTAACTGTGCTGCTTTCTTCACATAACTTGCATCAGGTACAACAAGTGTGCGATCGGGTTGGGTTATTTGTCAAAGGAAAATTGATAGCGGAAGGTGATGTGAATTCCTTGTCTCAAAAATTATTCGCAGACCAACTCTTGACTATCGAAGCAGGAATTTCCCCATTAAACAACAATGGCTCAACCATTGCAGAACTTCACGATAAACTGGTAAAAATTGAAGGCGTAACTAACTTAAATTTTATAAGTAACACTTTTCATATCGGATGTAATCAAGATGCTACACAAACAATCGCCAACCTAATCGTGCAATCCGGCATCGGGCTAAATTATTTGCACAAAAAGGAATACGGGCTAGATGATATCTACTTACGTTATTTTGAAGGAGGTGAAAATCATGGATAAAGCAATAAATAATGCGTCACAAACACGAATGTCATGGATAGCAAAGGTCAGTGCGCACCTTCATGGCATTTACGCTAAAAATGAACATAAAAAGGGCAATATTTTCATGCATCCTTTTAGGGTGATGGTAAACAAAGAAATTTCTGACCATGTGAGAAGTTGGCGATTCATTATACTGATCGTGATAATATCACTAACCTGTATGGGATCACTTTATACTTCATTGACCAACATAAGCGACGCTGTGAAGCCCAATGACCCAGAAGGTACTTTCTTCTTTCTTAAGCTGTTTACCTTGTCAGATGGAAGCTTACCTTCATTTCTTGTCTTTGTTGGTTTTTTGGGGCCTCTGCTGGGCATAAGCCTAGGTTTTGATGCTGTAAACTCCGAGCAGAACAAAGGGACGCTGAGCAGAGTAATGGCTCAACCAATCCATCGCGATTACTTGATCAATGCTAAGTTTGTGGCGGCACTGATGGTAATTAGTATTATGTTATTTGCATTGGGATTTTTAGTAATGGGCCTTGGGTTAATCACCATCGGTGTTCCTCCAACTCCGGAAGAGTTTTTGCGAATCATATTTTTTATATTGCTCAGCATAGTCTATGTGGCGTTTTGGCTGAATTTATCCATCTTATTTTCAATACGTTTTAGACAAGCAGCGACTTCAGCCTTGGCGGGAATTGCGGTATGGCTTTTTACCACTATTTTCTATGGCATGATCGTCAACTTGATTGCCAAAGCCATAGAGCCTTCGAAAATGGCTATGCCAAATCAAGTACTCAGCTATGAAAAACTTATAATGTTCCTTGAGCGGTTAGTCCCAAATCAATTGTTTAGCGACGCAACCACAACACTTTTGGTGCCATCAGTAAGAAGCCTTGGACCTCTAACAAAAATGCAGATGATAGGAGCTATTCCAAGTCCACTGCCACTCGGGCAAAGTTTATTGCTAGTTTGGCCTCAAGTTACCGGACTTATTGCTGCGACGGTGGTATGCTTTGCGCTTTCGTACTTTATCTTTATGAAAAGTGAAATTCGATCGAGGTAAATGTCATGGATTTTGAAAGGTTTTTATCCTTCTTAATCCTTGCCCATGCTTCGTGCCTTGCGAGTAAGGAATCGAATCAGATCAGAAAATCGCTCTGGAATGGTGCCTTCGTCAAATTCCAAAACGCGATGTTGGCCATGGTATTTTATGGCAATTTTATATTGAAATTGATCAGGGATTTTGTTCGCAGTGCTGTCCTTTTCATCAAATCCAAAAAAGTCAGATTGGCTTATGAGCTCAGTCAACTTGGAAAGTTCATCCGAAACCAGCGAATCTCCATGAATCTTGGCCGTTGTTTCTATTCCTGCAAAACCTCCTGTACGCCTAAAATCGATATATAGTTCCTCCTGACTAGACATTGCTTCAGAAGCCAATCCCACCAATAAAACTAAAAATACCAGCACATCCTTTTCGTTTATCAAGGTTCAAGTTAATCCCAACTTCTTCCCAACCTTTTTTTACCGCATTTTGTTCTGCACTGCCTTCACCAAACAATTCTGCTGCAGATTCAAAAGTTGCATTGGCAGCGAAATGAAAATCGGACGTCTTCGTTAGTTTATCTTTTAAGGTCTTGTACCAAATTTTGCCTGCTTTTTCCCAGGCATAACCACCCAGCTCACGGGCTACTCCATAAAACGCACGATTGGGAATCCCTGAATTTATATGTACGCCCCCGTGATCGCTAGTAGTTTGCACATAATCACGCATACGCCCCGGTTGAGGATCCTTTCCTAAAATCGGATCATCATAAGCCGATCCCGGGTCTTTCATGGATCTTATGGCATTTCCTTGAACATTTTGCGTAAATAGCCCTTCGCCAATCAACCAATCCGCTTCTGCAAATGTCTGATTATGAAATCGCTGCTTTACCAAAGAACCAAACACATCAGAAAATGATTCATTCAACGCCCCAGCCTGGTCTTGGTATTCTAAGTTAGCTTCATGCTGTGTCACGCCATGAGTAAGTTCATGACCAATAATATCTATCGCAATAGTAAATCTATTGAACAGTCTGTCACCTACAGGCAAACCCTCATCGCCATCACCATAAACCATTTTCGATCCATTCCAAAAAGCATTGTCATATCCCTGCTGATAATGAACCACAGATATCAATTCCATCCCATTATCATCAATCGAGTTGCGCTCAAATATTTCGTGATATAAATCATAAGTGGCCCCTGCACCATCATAAGCCTCATTTACAGCGGCATCACCACTCACAGGATCACCTTCGCTGCGCACCAAATTCCCAGGTAAAGTAGACCCGTTTTGTGCATCATATATATATCGCTGTTTGGTGCCGGCACTCACGCGAGCATTTGACGGAGCCTCCGGGCCTGACAGCCGCTGTCCTCTAAACTGTCCTGAAACATTGATCGTTTCCATCAGGCGATCTTTCTGTGCTTGGCTACCGTTTTCAATAATTTTGTCCGCCATATGGGGTGGCAAAATACAAAAAATGGAATGATAGTGCGTATTCATTTTGGTTGGGTTAGGTAAAGTATTATTTGATGCAAAGTGGCTAAGCAACTACCCTTCCAATTGCCATATTGGAAAGGGTCTTGAGTTATGTTTTCATGGAATTTCGATACATTTTTATCCAACATATGGACGAGGAAAGCTTCATTCCTGATTTTGCCAATTAGTTTGATTGACGGTCTGAATCGCTTTAAGGATATCCCTTCTACTGACCTGTCCCATCAATTTCCCATTGTGGTTTACCACCAAAAATCTTTTGAAATTTGCCTTCAAAAATTCATTGGCCACATCCACAATGTCGGAATCGATGCTAATGGTTTTATAAACATCAGTCATATAAGTGGAAACCAGCCGTTTCCTCAGCGGTAAATTATGATACACGCTGTCCACCAAAATATGTAGACAATCCTTGTCATCAATTACCCCTACAATCTCTTGCTTTTCATTAAGTACAGGCGCTCCTGAGATGCGTTTAGAAAGCAACGTGTCAATCACCAATGTGATTTCGTCATCTGGCGAAAATGTGATAAGATCTTTGGCCATATAGGCAGTTACAGATTCGTAAGTAGCTACCGATCCTCCTTTGGTATTTTGGTCAGTTTTCTTTTCAAATTTTGGTTTAAAGTTCATATTCGTTGTAGTAGGTTTAACAAAATTACTGATTAAAAAAAACACGTTAACTAAAAATCGTCCTGATAAGATAGTGAAAATAGCGCAGAAAAACTACACCTCTTAAAAAAAACACTTGCGTATTCAGAGTCATCTTACATAGAATTCGACACAACAAAACATCCTTAAATAGGCCGTAAAGCAATAAAATGGAAATAAAAAAAGCCATTTAAATAAATTCAAATGGCTCTTCTTAGTTTCTATTTTATGAAGGAATCTCAGCTTTCCTTGAAATATGTTTTCATGGAATATTTATAGTTTATTGCATTCCGGAAGCCGAAGGAGGGGCTGCCGCATCTCCTGCTCCCCAAGCTTTGTTTGCTCGTGGTCCCATTTCCAATTCCAATATTCCTCCATCCTTGATTGCATCATGGCTGAACCATGGTTTATCCCAAACTTTTCCATTCAATTTAGCAGACTGAATGTACTTATTTTCCATGGACTGATTATTTGCTTTGATCACGAATGTTTTTCCATTTCCCAGATCAATAGTTGATTTTTCAAAAAATGGGCTGCCAATATTATAAGACGCTGAACCTGGTGTCACAGGATAAAAACCCATTTGAGAAAATGCCACGAAGGCAGACATCCCTCCGCCATCTTCATCACCAGGTACACCCATTAGGTCATTTCTAAACCATTCATGAATCAATTTCTGGATGCGCTTTTGCGTTTTCCATGGCTGTCCCGCATAATTGTACAGATATGGAATGTGCAAAGAAGGCTCATTGGCCATGGAAAATTGGCCAACATTTCCCGTATGATCTGGCAGTTGCTGATAAAAACTGAACTTGCTTTTGCCAAGTGGCTCATTGAACGTGGCTTCTAGATTATCGACAAATTTTTGCTTCCCTCCCATCAGGTCTACAAGATCGGCAACATTATGTGGCACATCCCAACGATACACCCATCCATTGTTTTCACTATAATACGCTCGAGCTCCTGCACCTCCGGAATAACGATAATCAAACGGCATAATAAAGTTTCCGTCTTCATCTTTTGGATGAAAAAAGCTTGTTTCTTCATTGAACAATTTGCGATAATTAAAAGAGTGATTATGGAAATAGGTATAATCGTCCTTTTTTCCAAGAATATTAGCGATTTGCCCAAGGCACCATTCATCATAAACCGTCCCAAGCGTAACTGCTACAGGCTGACGGCGCTCAAAGCTATGGACTTCAGGAACGGTTTCCTCTTCTCCTACTTTCAAAGCTGGAAAATACCCTTCCTCCTTGAAGAAATCATCCAGTCTACCAGCGGGCATGCCAGACCATGGAGACAAGGTCTTTTCTGTGATAGCTCCTTTGCATGCCTCATAAGCTTTTTCTAAATCAAAATCTGTCAAACCTTTTGCATAAGCATCGAGCACGGTTGCCACGCCATGGTTGGAATTCATCCTTCGGCCATCTCCCGTCACTTCCGGGAATGTAGGCATCCAGAAATTGTCCATCTGCTCTGCCATGAGAATAAAAGACCGGATAATATCCAATTCCATTTCTTTCTCTGTCAAAACGCGCAATGGATGTGTGGCACGGTAAGTATCCCAAATCCAGTCGTCAGTATAAAATGGAGTGCCGTTGTCTTTATGAACTGCACCATCAAAAGCACTGTAATAACTGCCATCTTCAGAGATGCACACAGGGCGTTCGTAGGTACGGTAAATCGAAGTATAAAAAACTGTTTGATCATCATCAGTTCCACCTTCTACCTTGGTTTTGCTCAAAGCTTCATTCCAGATATCACGTCCCTTTTTCAATACTTTTTCCTTATCAAATCCGTTTATTTCCCGATACAAATTCTTTTTGGCCTGTGCTTCGCTAATAAACGAAATGCCATACCTGGCTTTCACCAGCTTATCATTTCCCGAAAATTGTAATACGGCACATTTATTTTCCCCTTCGGCTTCTTTATAATTACCAATCTTTCCATTTTCCAGCATCCCAGACTTTACAATTGGCCGATCTACTTCCAAATACAGGTACACTTTAGTTCCATTGTCAGAAACAATCTGATATCCAGAAACAGCATTGTTATCTATGGACAATTTGCCATTTCTATTATTGATCAACAAGTATTTGCCTTCGTTCCTTTCATAGGTATAATAATATACACCGGCCTGATGAGACACGGCGAAAGAAACATCCACATTTTCTTCATCAAGATACACATCGTATGAATATGGCTTAACCACTTCCTGATCATAGCTGTAGGAGGATATGGGTTGCATATCCTCTCCATTTCCATGAATTGGGCTAAGATTAAATGCTGAGCTACCACGATGACTGGTCGTCACAACGGGCAGTCCGTTCATTCTATCAGTAGTGAAACTTCTTCTTTCGGGAATCACCCGCAACATACTATTTGGTAAATGCACTGTAGCAAATGTCGGCACAAGCAAGTGGCTAATTGTCCCCATATATGGGTTCACAAGATCAACCGGTGACTTTTCATCATTGGATTGCCCATGAGCTGTAAATCCAGCCACAAGCAACAGATTAAAAGCACTTAAAATTAAAAAATTCAACCTTCTCATTATTCTTTCGTTTTGTTGGGATTAAAGCTGCTAAATTATCACTTAATCTTTTTTAATCTGACATGAAACTGTATTTACTGTATTTTTTAATTTAAAATAGACAGAGATTCTTGTGCTAATTAACTCTTCACCTTTTTCCAGTTTGTGTATTAATTGATCAACCATTTAAATAATTTTGAGTTCTTTAAATTTACGCATGGAACATCTTTCCCTTTTTACACTAAACAAAACCATCGGTGAGGCTCTTGCCAAAAACCTGGAACCCTCGTATTGGGTCGTGGCTGAAATCGGCGAAATGCGGCACAACCAAAAGGGCCATTGCTATCTGGAACTTGTGGAAAAAGAAGATGACAAGATCAAAGCCAAGTCGAGGGCTACGATCTGGTCATATACTTATCGTAATTTGAGCGGTTGGTTTGAATCCCTAACCGGACAAAGCCTTTCCGCTGGTATGAAAATCCTCTGCAATGTCACGGTACAATACCATGAAGTGTATGGGTTTTCGCTCAACATCCGAGACATTGATGCGCAATATACTTTGGGAGAAAGGGCCAAAAGACGACAAGAAATCCTTCAAAAACTCATGGATGACGGTGTTTTTGAAATGAACAAAGAATTGAATCTGCCTATTGTACCTCAAAGAATTGCAGTAATCAGCAGTAAAACTGCCGCTGGTTTTGGCGACTTCATGGATCAACTGACTGGAAATGAATTTGGCTTTCAATTTGACATTCAACTATTCCAATCCACCATGCAAGGTGATCAGGCAGCTGCCTCGATCATTGAGTCCATGCATCAAGTATTTAGCAGCACAGACGATTTTGATTTGTTGGTTATCATTCGAGGTGGTGGAGCTTCTTTGGATCTTGATTGCTTTGATTCTTATGAATTAGGGAGCCATATCGCTCAATTTCCATTACCTGTTGTTACCGGTATTGGCCATGAGCGCGATGAAACTGTTGCGGATATGGTAGCGCATACCAAGATGAAAACACCTACGGCCGTGGCCGAATTTATTATTTCCGGAGTGAGAAATTATGAAATGAAGCTGGAAGAGCATTTTAATACTTTAGTAAACAAATTGAATGAAACCATAGAAGAAGACATTTCTAAACTCAGTCTGCTTTCCTTCCGATTTCAGCGCAATACGCAAAAATTATTAAATGAACAGCATCTGATTTTGAACCAACGGGAGCAGACGCTGAAATTTGGACATCAAAATGCCTTAAAATTCCATGAACGTAAATTGGATGAGTTAAAATATATTCTTTCAAAACACCCCAAAAGACTGGTACAAAAACAACAAAGTATGCTAGATCATTTGGATAAAGAATTAAATGTATTGGACCCTGAGCAGGTCTTCAAAAGAGGTTATTCTATTACTACGGTAAATGGCATCAATATCCATCAATTGAAGCAAATAGAAAAAGGTGCAAATATCACGACCATCACTGAAAATCTAGTTTTGGAAAGTACAATTGCTAAAAGCAAACAAAGAAAAAAATCATAAAAATGGCTGCAAAGAAATTTAACTATAAAAATGCCCTTGAAGAAATCGAAGGTATCGTTCAGAAAATTGAAAGTGAAGAGGTAGAAATGGACGAACTTACTACCATGGTAAAACGGGCTGCAGATTTGATCAAACAGTGCAAATCTAAACTCAAAGATACTGGGCAGGAGTTGGAAAATATCATAGAAAACCTTGATGAATGATGGATCACATCCAACAAACAATCGCTAGTCTCGAGAAACTTGTAGAACGCATTCCATATAAAATATGGCAGTTCTCACATGAAGCACTGGAGGCCAAACTGGTCCATATAAATGGAGCAAAAAAGAAATTTTGGGACACTTGTGCGATAGTGCCATACACAATCTTCAACGCCTCATCCGAGTGCAATACGAAGAAAATCCTTTTGTGATCTACGATCAGGATGAATGGGTAAGACTTCAAAATTATCAAAATAAATATACCGAAGAAATAGTTGTGCTGTGGGTGGCGCTCCACAAACAATTGATTCATAAAATGAAAGATTTCCCCAATAACAAACTCGATTCGACAATAGACGTGGGCAAGGAAGTCAATGCTGGCTTTATCATTAGAGATTATCTCGCACACCAACGACATCATTTCAAGCAGATTTTTGGAGGGGCTTACAAAAGTTTGGAATAAAGTTCCCTAACCCCTTTTAAATAATTGGCATTAAAAAAGCATCAAAAAACCATGGTTTTTGATGCTTTTTTATGACTCCAAATCTGCTCTTCCATGATCTGTTGAATAATCATTTCAGTTTGATCGGGGTATTCGATTTCTATGGCTTCCCGAGAGTCTACCCATTCCTGAATTTTCTCAACGGAATTCTCATTCATCTTTTTCAATACAAGAACACCCATTTCCTCCAAAGCAGCGGCATTACACCATTGCTCAAATTGAAATTTCATAGGTATCACCATGAGTTTTTTGCCCATATGAATCGCTTCTGCCGGCGCTTCAAATCCTGCTCCACATAGCAATCCATTGCATTTTCTCACACTTTCAATATATGTGCTGTTATCGATTGGCCAGATTTCAACTTTATCAATCGTAGTTTTTTGTTTCGCGTTTTTAGAAAAAACTTGCCAACGAACGCCATCGATCTGCGAAAGCACTTGCACTAACTTCTCATCACTATATGCAGGTAAATAAACCGTATAATATCCATGATTTTCCACCTCTGCTTCACGTATTTCTTTGCGGATTACTGGTGTGAAAATATTAGGGGCGTAGCGATCAAAGTGAAATCCGTATTGTGCTTTTGTCGGTGCGTATTTTTTCAGAATTAAATTGCCAACTACATCCTGCTTCTTTGGTCGAGGACTATATTTGTTGATTACAGCCGATTGATGGCTGAGAGATATGCATGGAATATCCTTCACTTCACACGCCCATGCTGTTACCGGTTCAAAATCATTGATCACAAGGTCATAATTTTCGACAGGCACTGAAGACACTTCTTGTAAAAAATACTTAAGTTTGGCTTTTTTGAAAGTATCCCAAAAATCAATCCCGCCTTTCTGCCCAAAGACAAAACTCACTCCTCTATATTTATAGTCCAGAAGATATGGAATATTGACATCAGCCTGATAGCCCGAAACCAGGATTTCGGTAGCACAATATTTCCTCAATGCAGGAATAACATCCCTAGCCCTGCTCAGGTGACCATTTCCCGTTCCTTGAATTGCATAAAGCACTTTCATAAGCATTGTTATTTTATAAATATAATCTCATGGGAAAACAGAAGCTTTTGAAGGTATTTTGAGCTTCAAGCTCTCTATCGAAAATCAGCAAGCATTTTTTGAAATAGCTTTTTGTTGTCAAAATCAACCAAAGTAAAATCATTCAAATCCTCTACCTCTTGATCTATTTTGGCTCTTTCTTCCTGAAATTGGAAGCACTTCCATTTCTTTTTGTGGTACTCTAGTGCAGTTAGGTTTTCTACCCAATCCCCAGAATTAAGATACCTGATCTTACCACCTTCCACGCCCAAAATAAACTTATCTTCTGGATGGTGAATATGTCCACACACAACATAATCAAAGCCTTTTTGTATGGCCAATTGTGCTGCTGTATCTTCAAAATTATTAATGTATTTCACGGCAGATTTCACATTGTCCTTTATTTTTTTGGACAGCGATACATTTCCACGGCCAAAAAATCTGCTCGTCTGGTTTACAACCACATTGAGCAATATAAGTGCATCGTAGCTAAAGGCTCCTAGTTTGGCAATCCACTTGGAGTGTTGCATCACCACATCGAATACATCGCCATGAAATAATAGTGCTTTTTTTCCGTCTAGATCCAACTCAAGCTTGTTCTTGATGTGGATATCTCCTATTTGCAACCCTTCAAATTTTCTTAAAGTTTCGTCATGATTGCCAGTCAGATAATACACTTTGGTCCCCTTCGAAGCAAGATTTAATATTTGCTTAACAACTTTCATGTGCGAATTGGGCCAGTATCGTTTAGAAAATTGCCAGATGTCGATAATGTCGCCATTGAGCACCAAAGTCTTTGGTAGAATTCCCTTCAAATATTTATTCAATTCTTTGGCTCGGCAACCATAAGTGCCCAAATGCACATCTGAGATCACTACAAGGTCAATCTTACGCTGTTTACTTTTCATGATAAATAAAGAACATTATTTATCTGTGAAGATAGGCTCTATACATGTTCAGGTTTTTATCGGAAAATTGTGAAATTATTAAGCTTGCGTGAAGTACACCATGTTAAACGAATTCAATAGCTAAGTTTTTATTACGGTTGAAAATCATCATTTTAGTGTAAATTACTTTCTGCAATATGAAAAGACGCGACGCACTAAAAAAATCAAGTATTGGTTTGGCATCCATTGCCGCTCTCAGCCAACTTCCAATTGATGTATTTTCTAAAGATTCTAAAAAATCAAGTGGGAGTAGAAAGATCAATCTCTTTTCCAAGCATCTTCAGTGGGTTGGTTATGACGAAATGGCCAAAATCGCCTCTGATGTTGGTTTTGACGGGCTTGACCTGACTGTGAGGCCAAAGGGACATGTGACTCCGGAAAATGTAGAAAGGGATTTGCCCAAAGCCATCAAAGCCTGCAATAAGCATGGAGTAGAAATCGAAATGATAACGACCAGCATTAAAAGTGCTGACGACCCCAATACAGAAAAGATCATCAAAACGGCAGCCAGCTTGGGAGTAAAAGTATATCGACTGGGAGATTTTAAATATGATTTTGATATTTCCGTTCCAGAAAATCTCAGGCTTATTGGGGTTGAGATGCAAAAAATTGGTGAGCTTAATGCCAAATACGGCATCATCGGTGACTATCAAAACCATGCGGGAATAAATGTAGGAGCATCGGTATGGGATACCTATGAAATCCTAAACAATGCCAAACCCAAAGATATTGGGGCGCAATTTGATGTGCGACATGCCATGGTAGAGGGGTTGAAGTCATGGTCGATCGGATTGAGGCTTTTGGCTCCATATATCCATTCTATTGATATTAAGGATTTTGAATATGTGAAAACGGATAAAGGTTGGGACATTGCCAATGTGCCACTTGGCCAGGGGGCGGTTGATTTCAGATCCTATTTTGAATTGTTGGATGAACTGAATGTTGTCACGCCAATTTCCCTTCATTTAGAATATCCCCTTGGCGGTGCCAATCATGGCAAAACAGAAATTACCATACCTCGCGATCAAGTGATACAAGCCATGGCCACAGATCTTAAATATTTAAAATCTGTAATATAAAGCCATCAAATTCCATGAACGCCCTTGTGGAAACAAGCTTCGAAATTGCTTCTAAAAGCCTCAAAAATCCATGGATTTTTAAGGCTTTTCACTATACAATTCTTAGACTTGCATCGGTGAGGATATGATACCAATATTCACGAAACCTTTGTCTGCCAAAAAATGAAAAGTATCCTTAAGAAAGCATGGAAGGAAAACTGGAAGCTATTTCGCTTGGTGGCGGTCATTATAACAATTGGATTATCACAGAAATATTTTTTTGACAGCAAACCCCAAATCTTTACAATCGGCACTTGTATTGATTCTGAGGCTCCAGTTAGAGGAGGAGTTATTGTTGTATTTAAATATTCGTTTAAAGGAAAGGAATATATTGAACGGAATGGAAGAGGTAAGTATAGTTATCAAATTGGTAAAAGGTATTTTGTTAGCATTCCCGAAGGTTATCCAGCATGGGGATTGTTAATGTTAGACAAACCAGTTCCCGATTCGATAAAATCCGCTCCACTTGAGGGTTGGAAGGAATTACCCATTTTGGTGGATCCCGAGAAGCCATGATTCCGTAATGCCGAAACATGCGTAATTAAATATTTCTATATTATATTAGCGATTACCTATAAATCTAAACGCACAAATCTTTATGTTTTCAAGTCACTACTTTTCGAAAATTGCATTCCTACTTCTTTCCTTTGCCATGTTTTTTTCCTGTACCCAACAAGCTCCAGAAATAGATTTTGACTCACTTTCTGAGCAGGACAAGAGATTGCCCGAAAATGCCATGGCTTCCATGACTGTTGCTTCGGGCTTAAAGTTAAATCTATTTGCCTCAGAACCCATGATCATGAATCCCACAAACATGGCTGTCGATGCCAGAGGCAGGGTTTGGATTTGTGAAGGGAGAAATTACCGATTGTTTGCCAACCCCAATAACCCTTATGATGAAAAAGGAGATCGGATAATGATATTAGAAGATACCAATGGTGATGGCGTTGCAGACAAATCAAAGGTTTTTTACCAAGGTGAGGATGTCAATTCTGCACTCGGAATTGTGGTTTTGGGGAATAAAGTAATCGTTTCTATCAGCCCAAATATCTTTATTTTCACAGATGATGATGGCGATGATATTCCTGATTCGAAAGTGAAATTGTTTACGGGGATGGACGGTGCTGAGCATGATCATGGTGTTCATGCGGTGGTTTTTGGGCCAGATGGAAGGCTCTATTTCAACTATGGAAATGTTGGAGAGCAGTTAAGAAACAAAGATGGTGACCCTGTTTTGGATATCCATGGAATTGAAGTAAATGCCTCCGGAAATCCTTACCGGGAAGGTATGGCCTTTCGATGTGAACCGGACGGGTCTAACCTTGAAGTGTTGGGAAATAACTTTCGAAACCCCTATGAGTTGGCGTTGGATTCCTATGGCGGATTGTGGCAATCTGACAATGATGATGATGGCAACCGAGGTGTGAGAATTAATTTCTTGATGGAATATGGGAATTATGGTTATCGGGACAAACTAACCGGAGGTAATTGGCGCGAAAGACGGCCCGGGTGGAACGAGGAAATCCCGTTGAGACATTGGCATTTGAATGATCCGGGGACAGTCCCAAACCTCTTACAAACAGGTTCAGGATCGCCCTGTGGCATGATTGTTTATGAAGGGGATATGTTGCCGGAAATGTATAGAAATCAATTGATCCACTGTGAACCAGGCCACAATGTGGTTCGCTCCTACATCGTGAGTGATGATGGTGCCGGATACAAAGCCAAGATAGAAAACATCATCACGAGCAAAGATGATTGGTTTAGGCCGGATGATGTCACGGTGGCTCCGGATGGTTCGCTTTTTATCTCCGATTGGTATGATGGCGGTGTGGGTGGCCACAGAGCCGAAGACATAGCCAGAGGCAGGGTATATCATCTTTCAACATCAGAAAAGTATAAAATTCCAAAATTTGATTTTACATCTGGCGAAGGGGCAGCTAATGGACTTTTGTCAGATAACATGGACGTTTTTTATCAGTCTTGGCAAAAGCTGCACAGCATGGGAGATGAAGCTATACCATTGTTAAATAACCTGATCGAAAAAGGTGGGATTGCTAAAGCCCGCGCACTGTGGGTTGGCGTCAAAATACCATCTAAAACCCATGAATACATCAATATGGCACTTGCTGATAGCGATGCAAAAATCAGGATGCAAGGTATCAGAATGGCGAGGTATTTGGCAAAAGATAAATTAACTCAATACCTCGAAAAGGTCGTAAACGACAAATCAGCACAGATAAGAAGGGAAGTTGCCATAGCACTAAAATATATTGGAACAGAAGAAGCCGCTCAATTATGGGCTACGGTCGCCAGTGAATATCCAGCTGGGGATCGATGGTATTTGGAGGCTTTAGGGATAGGCGCAGAAGAACACGCTGATCTATATTTTGATGCTTGGAAATCCAGGGTCAGGGATAATTGGAAAAACACTGCCGTCAAGGAAATCATTTGGGAAACAACTGCTGCTGCCACCGTTCCACTGCTCATTGAAATGATCAAGAACAAAGATGTTGACGAGAGCAAGCTCCCCTCCTATTTCAGGGCTTTTCATTTCAAAAACAATCCACATAAAAATGAAATGCTTCTGGCCCTACTTAATGTAGATCATCCCTATCGCCAAAAAATACAGGCACTGGCCATTGGTCAAATGAGTGTAGATTTCATTAATGGTTCTAAGGTTAATATTCAAAAAGTCAAAAAGGTTTTGCCTGGGATCGAAGGAACTCCTGAATGGTTGATGGTGGTGAAACAGCTACAATTGAAAGATCAAAATGAAGCTCTGATAAGGATGATTTCGGGGAATGATGATTTGGATATTAGAAAGGAAGCAACAAGCCTTTTATTCGACATTGGTGGTGGAAAAGTATTGAGTACCTATCTCGAATCCAATATTGATGAAGCCACTAAAATGGATGTGATCGGGATGATGAGCGGTATTTCGGACAATGAGGCCGTGGATTTTCTTGAGAAAAACCTTACGGAAAATAAGTTGAGTTATCCAATCACGCGAAAAATTGTCGAAGCCCTTGGAAATACTGGAAACGGACAAAAAAGGCTATACGCCTTGCTAAAGGACGGAAATATGCCTGAAATCCATAAAACAACCGCTGTGTTGAAATTAATGAACAGCAACAACGAGGAAATCAGGACCAATGCTCCAACATATTTAGATCAAACAAATGGGGCAAAACATGATTTAAATGCGCTGGTAGAAAAAACCGGAGATGAGACAGCAGGCAAAAAGGTATTTTCCATGTATTGTATTTCCTGTCATCAGCTTGAAGGTGAGGGAATAGACTTTGGCCCTGGCCTGTCAGACATAGGCAACAAGCTATCAAAACAGTCCTTGTATTCGTCGATTATCTATCCAAGTGCAGGAATCAACTTTGGATATGAAGGATATAAAATCAGCATGAAAGATGGCTCTGAACTCATTGGTTTTGTATTGAACAAAACAGAAGATAATATATCGATAAAATTGATGGGAAATACGGTAAAAGAAGTTGCCCTCAAGGACGTAAATAAAATTGAAGCCATGGATAAATCACTGATGACAGAAGGACTTGATCAAGTGATGCAAGAAAAGGAACTATTGGATTTAGTCGCCTATCTCGGCACGCTTAAGGAGGAGTAATGGAGATTTGCTAGGTGTTAGGCTAAATTGCGCTTGATGAAATATTATATCATTTTATCTTGGTCTATTTTATTTTTTTTAGGATGGACATTTATGTCGTACTTCTTGTGGGAAATTGAATCGCACAAAACATGGAAGCTATTTTTGATACTTGGCCTAACTTTTTGCGGCTATTTAGTAATAAAGAACATTCAAGTTTATTCCAAGATTAGACGGAATAAGAACATTTTACAAGTATCAAAATTTCTGTCATCTAAAACCTACGACCTTGATGAAATAACTTCTTGGAAAGAGGAATCCAATTACTACAGAGTAAGTTTTAGAAAAATCAGAATTAACTTTCAAAACAATAGTTTAACACTAATAGACCATGCTGATCGCGTGAATATTTCTGATCTATACCATTACCTCAGAACTCACTACAATGGTCGAATGATAGAGCCATGAATCAAAGTTGGGAATCTGTAGCTTGCTTTCCATACCTGCAATGGTAGAATTATTACTCAAGCAACTTGCTAATATCAAAAAGCCCATTTATACCGAAAATTAAAAAGCTTGCCAATTCCTCCAAATTCTGTCCCTGCGTCGCCACCGTATATTTGAGCGAGGAACAATAGCTCCATATTGTCAGTTAGCGAATAAATGGCCGATGGGCTTACGAAATAGGATCCATCATAAGGATTGATAATGGTAGAAAAGTCAGCCCTCCACAGCGGTGAAATCTGATATGACACTTGTCCAAACATATCAAATCGTGAAAGTGTAAGATATTTGGCAGAGGTTTGGGTTACGACATTTGGATTGATCATACCAGCTTTCCCAGTTGATCCTTTGCTGTTATAGATCACGGAAGTATGGAGATATAGGCTATTTGGAAATGTGTAATCCCCCGAGATGGAAGCAATCAATTGTCCTACGGGATCGCTCAGGCTGTCTTTGTCATGGAAATAGGTGAATTCACCACGAAATCCTCCCCCTTTTATATCTCCTGACCATCCCGTTCCAACCACCAAGTCCCGCTTTACCTGACCCGCCAAGAACTGTATGTCATAATTCCATTTGCTAAACTTATACAATCCCATAAATGACATATCATCGATATCGTCACCGAGTTGGTACACAAATTCTGCTGCCGATGTAGATCCGGTATAGTATTGAACTCGAACAGCATCAGTGCCGGGTCGTTCTTCATAGTCAAAATCAAAATAAGAATAAGCATTGAAAACATCATTCGGATTCCATACCAAATTCTGACCCCAATTGATCCGATGCCTCCCTGCCCGCACCAGCCAGTTGCCTGAAGAATAATCAACAAAAAAACGATCAATGGTCGTATTCAAAACATAAGAAGACCCCTCTGCCCAATTGTGGGAAAGGTTAAAAAACCCATGATCCGTACCTACAAAATCCCCATAGCTCGGTAAGCTGTCAATCTGGTTATAGAGTTTTACCTGCTCACCATAGAACAGCCGATTGCGCATTTCAAGGTCAAAAGTCCATTTATCACTTGGGTAATATTTTAATTCAAGGCGGTTGTGGATCAGATTGTCCGTGATCCAATCTTCATTCACATCTTGAAAATTTACGGTTGTCAGGTACTTGAGGTATCCCTTAAAAGCAAAATTGCTTTCCTTGTCTTGCGCTGATACCATTGTCTCAAACGTCATGATAAAGATAGCTATGAAAAAAGCATGTTTTTTCCATGAATCAAAAAGCCTGAGCTTCCTTGATTTCCTACATTGATTTCTCAAATGGGATATTGCTCACTACTTTCTTTCATCGCTCAATATCTTCCCATCTTCCATGGTCACGATCCTTCTGGCTTTTTTCATGACGCGGGCATCATGGGTAGAAAATATAAAAGTGATATTCTCTTCCTTGTTCAGCGTCTCCATAATATCCAGAAGGGTCTCTGTTGATTTGGAATCCAGATTGGCTGTAGGTTCATCTGCAAGGATAAACTTGGGCTTCGATGCCAATGCCCGCGCCACAGCAACACGCTGCTGCTGTCCTCCGGACAATTTATTTGGCCGGCTATTCAACCGCTCGCCAAGACCAACTGCTTCAAGAAGCGACTTGGTGCGATCAAACCGTTCTTCCTTCGATCTTCCCTGTAGCTCCATGATAAACTCAACATTTTCCTTGGCCGTCATTACTGGAATTAGGTTGTACGCCTGAAAAACAAAACCGATATTGTGCAGGCGAAAATCGATAAGCTTGCGGCCTGACAATTGCCAAATGTCCACATCATCGATAATTACTTCGCCAGATGTAGGGCGGTCCAATCCACCAACGGCATTTAGAAAGGTGGTTTTCCCAGATCCCGATGGCCCAACGACTGCAGTGAATTCTCCCTGCTCAAAAGCCAAGTCAACTCCATCGACAGCCCTAACAGGAATTTCCGCACCGTCATATATTTTTGATAGTTTATTTACTTTTATAATGCTCATATTACTATTGTTTTTCTGTAATTATTCTGTTCTAAGTGCTTCTGATGGGTCATTCTGCAATGCCTTGTAAGCAGGGTATAAAGCGGAAATAACGCCGGTGATCAATACCATAATTGTTACATTGATCAATATCGGCCATTCTACGGAAGTATAGATTAAGGTGTCAAAACCCATACCGGACAACCCTTCCATCCACGAGGACAAATCAATTGGAGTGGTTTCAAAATGTTTGGAAATCAAGGCTCCAAGAGCAACGCCGATCACTCCGCCGGTGAGCGACAAGAACACAGTTTCCAACAGGATCATCAGGAATATTTTTTGTTTGTTCATGCCAACTGCCATGAGCATCCCGATTTCTTTGGTCCGCTCCAGCACCACCATAAGCATGGTATTGACAATCCCAAAAAGCAATGCCAACAGGATAATCCCGATAAAAATATACATCATCAAGTCCATGGCCTCGGCCATATACCTCACTTCAGGGCTCAGCTCCAACCAGCTCATTACCTTTAGGTTGGGTACAATCTCTTCTATTTTTGATTTAATACCTTCAACTTCATCATTTTTTTGGGCTAGGACTGCGATCTCATGACAGACATCAGGTGGTAGGTTGATCAGCTTGGACAAGTCACTTTTCCGTACAAATATATTTGATTCATCAAATCCACTATTGGCAGTTTTATATATTCCGACTACTCGAAATGCGCCATAGGTAATATTATTGTCCACATCCAGCAGTGTGATGACCACTTTTGAGTTCAGTTTAACTTTCAATTTATCAGCCAGTTTATGGCCTATCAATACTTGATTTTTGCGCTTTTCTTTAAAATAGTCCCCTTCTAACAGTTGGGTGTATAATCTCGTAGTTTGCTTTTCGGCTTCAGGATCTATGCCTAGGATTTTCACACCGGCACCCGTCTCTGCAGACGAAACCATGGAATAAATGACATATCTATTGCTTACGCCAGCCACACTCGGCAAGAGGCTTATTTTTCTTTTAAGCTCATCTGCGTTGGAAATATAATCATGGATTTCATTGGAATTTATAAACTCAGGATTATGTATTTGGACATGGGACAATTCATTCATGATAGCTTTTTCGATTCTGCTATCCGTCATCCCCTTATAAAAAGCGGCTGAAAAAATACCTGCACAAATCCCAAGGATAGTCGCCAGAATAATTACTGCACTCCTTAGTTTGCTGCGCCAGACGTTTCTCCATGCTAATGAAACAATCATATTCGTATATTTTAGTTAAATAACTTTTAGATAATTAAGCTTTCAGTGCTTGATTTACTTTCAATTTTGCCGACATAAACAGTGGATACAATGCAACTACGGAGGTGATGGCAAATACGATAATGGCCTGTCTGTAAAATACGGATGGCTGCAAAGTAAAATACATATATGGCTCTATTCCCATTTCTGTCATGGCTGCTGCTGCACCACCTTGCAACGAAATAGGGTTATTATAGAAATAGATAATAATCGGGATGCTACCAGCAAAACCTGCCAAAACACCAATAATTCCGATATATACTGTTTCCAGAAACATGGTAATGGCCAGCTTGGATTTTTGCATACCAATAGCGACCATCACGCCCATTTCCCGGGTTCTTTCTGCCACCAGCATCATGATGGTACTGAATATCCCAAAGCCAATGAGTATGTACAAAACTGCAATCATTACCTGGCCTCCAGCGCGATCGCTGTCGATCAATTGCACCAACTCGGGCTGCATTTCATCCCAAGACAACACCGCATAGGGAGCAGAAATTTTAGCTTTCAGTTTCTTGAATACTGCCGGCATATCATACTGATCCTTCACCATTACGATCAGTGAAGAAACCAAATTGTCGGCAGAGAAAAACTCCTGGCAGACCTTCAAGTCCATATATACAGACTGCTTATTGAGTTCTGGGTTAGGAAAGTTGAGAATGCCACGGATAGGAAACTTGCCCGCTGCGCTTACGCCGTGGTACCCCGATCCCAACAGTACTAAAGTGTCCCCAACACCCATCTTGAGGTATTTGGCCAATTCTGAGCCTACCAACACTCCCTGGTCATTTTCTGAGAAAAACGATCCTTCGACCACCCATTTTTTGAGTTGTGTAATTTCGTTTTCCTTGTCCGGAACAACACCACTTACCATGGCTCCTTTGGTGATGGTGTGGGACGATGCCAAGGCAAAAGACTCCAACCTAGAGGTCACATGCGTTACTTCCTTTACAGAGGTCACCTGGTCTAGCAGAACCTGTGAAGGCTCCATGGAATTATTGAGGGTTTTGTTGTCCCAATATTCTTCATTCTGTACCTGGATGTATCCCGAATAAAACTTCACCACATTATCTACCATCGAACTGTAAGACCCCTCCTGCATCGAGGAGATTATGGTAGAGAGCAGCACACCAAAAAAAACGGAAGCAACCGTGATGAGTGTGCGCCTTTTGTTGCGCCATAAATTGCGCCATGCTAAGATTATGTTCATGTTTTTTTCTTAAATGTGAAATACGGTTTCTGGCTCCTGAGTGCTAGACACTAGTGCCCAGAAGCCAGAACCTACCTAATCCGCTTCATATTCTGCTGGGCGAAGAAGGACTCTTTGATGTCTGTATTGAAATCTGAAGCCTCGATTTGCATCACTGTCTTTTTACCATCTTCGTCAGCTGGAATCATTTCCAATTTGCAAGGAATCGTCCTACCTCCTATTGATTTGATATCTGACATGATCTGTGTATTGACCAGATATTCATCTTCATCATAAAATTCCTGCTTCAGCAATAGATCCCCTTCTTTGGAAATCCACAAAATAAGCTTACCCCAAACTACTGCCGCTTCCGGCTTCGGTATCAATTGTATTTTATAGCATAGCCTGTCCTGCAAAGTCTCTTCTCCAACAATGGAATGGTCATAATCCAATACAATGGATGATTCCCTGATCAGATCGTCATTGGTAAAATCAGAACCCATCCAAGACTGCATCATCATGGATGGAGGAAGTTTGATCATGCGGTCTATGGAAGGCACCCAATTCCACATTTCCTTTTTACGCTTCATGAATACCTGCCCTTTTTCCTTAGCTGGGGCTGTGATATATATCATGGAATACTCGGTGCCTCTTCCCCAGCTTTTCATGTAAATACTACGCTTCCAAGAAGGCCGAACTATCGTCATGGTCAACTCCTGTGTCACATGATCGCCCCGCTGGTTATCTTCCATTTTTTGTACAATCTCCTTTGCATCCTGAGCTTGACTAGTCAAAGGCATGAGTGCAGCCCCCAACAAAATCACGAGCATAAAAGCATTCAAAATCCATGAATTTTTACTTAAAACATAACTTATCAACTGATTCATAATCTGTTATTTATTACAATATTTTTTCACCAAATGTTTTTCCATACGATCCAAAGGATATTCTTGCCCGGTGGCAAGGTATTGTATGCCAATCCCATCAAACAATGCGGTAATAATTAAGGCCTCTTCGTACGGATGCTTTATCCCAATTTGCTCAAGTAATGACGATATGAGTTCAACATATTCACGTAATTTCCCTCTCATCAACTCCTGCACAAAATCAAATTTATTAACCTTGAAGGTTATTTCTGCAAAGAGTTTCCACTCTTCACGATGACTTCGTAAATCATTGAAAAACCATTTGAAAACATTGGCTAATGTCTCAACTGGATCATCCGAAAGATGATTTATCATCAACTTTTCCCCCTCTTCTAAGACATTGCTTATGATTGCTTTTAACAAATCTTCTTTGCTGTCAAAATAATTATACATCAAGCCTTTGGACACCTCGGCTTCTTTGGCTATTTGCGCAATACTCGTGGTTTCAAAACCATTTTTTGCTATCAACTTGAGTGCTGCACCAAGGATCCTATTGATGCTTTCTGATCTGACTTTTTCATTTTGCTCTGAGGTTCTTGGACTCATAATATATTTTATGACTGAACGGTCGGTCAATATTACAATACGAAAGAATTAAAAACAAAGTTTCTATGATAAGAATCTGTTTTACTTTAGGTATACTATTATCATACATAAACCAGTATAAATTTTGGATATTAAAAAAGGCAACGTTTAAACGTTGCCTTTTTTAATATCGAGTTCACTGCCCTATTATGACCTAAAGAAATAAGTTTATTGAGCTTTAAACATTTAATTTTTCTAAGAGAACAATCCCCCTAACATTCCTTTAGCTTTATCTGCTAAACCATCTTGTCCGCCAAACATACCTGAAATAGCCGACGAATCAGTATCCGCTGTTTCGCTATTTAATTTAGTAACGTAATCAATAACTTTAGGGACAATAGCTGCAGCCAGTGTCCTGGCCATTGTCTCATTAATCCCCAATTTACGAGCAAAATTACTCACCAAATTATTTGTTAAACTGCTTTGCAAGGAATTGGCAGAAGAACTATTTGAGCCCTTGGAAAAAAGGTTCATCACAGTATCCAAACCACCCGAGAGCAATTCGTTTCCCATTACTTCTTTTGCAGACTCTCCTGCAATTTTGACTACATCATCGGTCTTTGAAGCATCTAAGCCGACTTTGGCCAACAAATCTCCCGAAATTTGACCTTTCAATCCGTTTAAAAGTGAATCAATCATTTTTTGTTGTTTAGTTTATTTTTTCAAAGTATAATTTAAAATAATGCATTCCTAAAGAAAAAATAGAAAAATAACTTAAAGAGTTAACACTTTACTTCATACACTCATTATTCCATTTTCATGGATTTTTGACCATTTATTCTATTGTGGAAAATTTGAATATCGTTGTAGACTTATATTCCTCTCCGGGATGTAAAACCGTACTTAGAAACTGCGGTTGATTTGGTGAATCCGGATAGTGTTCTGTTTCGAAGCACATAGCATATCTATGTGGGTATGTGATATTGTCTTTCCCGGTGAGCGTTCCATCTAGAAAATTACCAGAATAGAATTGTACACCTGGCTCTGTTGTGGCCATTTCCATAACCCTTCCACTTGATGGGTCTACCACTTTAATCACCCAATCTAGAGTATTTTCACCTGATTTGTTCAGCACCCAGCAATGATCGTAACCCCCTCCTATTTTTATTTGCGCATTGTCATCATTAATGCCCTCACCTACTTTGGTAAGCTTTGAAAAATCAAATGGTGTTCCGGCCACAGGCATCAATTCTCCGGTAGGAATTAACCCTGCATCAACTGGAATAAAATCAGATGATTTTATCATAATCTCATGATTCAGGATATTTTCTGAACCTTTTCCTTCTAAGTTAAAATAGGTATGCTGAGTTAAGTTTACTACTGTGGTTTTATCTGTTGTGGCCTTATAATCTACTTTGATTTCATTGTTTTCTGAAATTGTATAAACTACTTCCACGTCCAAATTTCCAGGATACCCCTCTTCCATATCTTTGCTTAAATAATTCAATTTCAATCCCGCTGTTAGCTCTCCTTCCACGATTTCAGCAGTCCACATCACTTTATCAAAGCCCTTCAAACCACCATGCAAATGATTTTCTCCATTGTTAACTGCCAAGTCGTATTCCTTCCCATCTAAGGTAAATTTCCCCTTAGCAATCCGGTTTCCATATCTTCCGATCAGGGCGCCGAAATATGGATGTTCTTTGAGGTAGTCTTGTAAATTGTCAAAGCCTAGTACCACATCTCCAACATTGCCATGCCTATCCGGCACCTTCAGACTGGTAATAATCCCCCCAAAGTCCATGATCTTAACTTCCATCCCATTGCCATTCGCAAAGGTATATTCTGTCACAGCTTGACCACTCGGCAGGCTTCCAAAGGCCTTTGAAGAGATTGCAAATGGTGATTCATTTTCAGTTTGCATGGTTTCTTTCTTCTTATTTGATTCACAGGCATAAATTGCCAAGATTACTAATACTGTTAAAAAGATCTGTTTAGACATAATACTACTAATTGATGAATACTAGCTTTTACCAGAGAAAATAATTTGAAGTTACAATTACGATAAGCTTATTTATCTTTATCCTTATATAATATACAATCTCATGGATTTTAAGCTATTTTTTTGGAGTTTTTGTCTCCGAATACAGTTGGACTCCATGTTCATCATAAAATAGAAATTGTAACTCCGGTTTTTCACCGGGTTCAACTTTGACCGTGAGAAATCCCCCTGAAGCTTCTTCGGGAGTGCCCTGTACATAGTGCTGAAGTATTTTGGCTTCAGGATCTGTGCTATTTGGATCTCCGGCCACTCGACCGGCACGCGAATTATTATCTACCAAGGCTCCGGTTGAGAACTCCTCAATGCCTTTAGGATGCGTAGCATAATATTGCCAGTGGCGATCGCCACAGATGATATAGAAATTTTTATCCAAAAACCCATTATCTATGATCCAATCAAAAAAGGCTTCTCCCTCATGCCTAAATCCATCAGGATTAACATGATTATCTTTTTTATAAGCATCATCAGGGCCAACCATTGGAGTTGGCGAGACCAGTATCTTGAATGTTGCATCACTGGCCAATAAAGTGCTTTTCAACCATGCCAATTGCTCGGCACCCCAAAGGGTTTTGTCAGGTCCATCAGGTTTAGAATTGGCATCACGATAATCCCTCCCCTCAACAAACCATAGTTGTAAGTCTTTGCTGATTCGGTGGGTACGATACGTTTTTCCACCTTTAACAGGATCAACAACAGGAAGTTGCTCTCTAAAGTTCTTAATTCCCATGGCATGGGTTATCGGAAAGTCTGTAAATGGATCTGCATCATTTTTACGGTAGTCATGATCGTCCTTCTCCCAATAGGTTGGTACTTCCCTAAATAGATCCACAAACCGTTGCTTCGCAAATTGCTCATGATATTTGCGTCGCATCCCTGCTTCATCTACTACTTCTTTTCCTCCATACCCGGCAGGATCAGGGTCGTTTCCCTTTTTCATGCTGGACTGAAAACCTTTTTCATTGGGATGGTCAAAATATACATTATCTCCTGTCCCGATAAAAAAATCTGGTTTTTGATCCAAAATGGATTTGAGTGCCGGAAATCCCAATGCTTTGTCCTTCCCAGCATAAGCCGTTGATCGATTGTACTTTCCATATTCAAAAAAGTAATTGTTCATACCTGTGACAACCACAAAAGTCGTAGCCATGCTTTTTCCTTCGCCGGGATTAGTCTTAAAAGATGCCTCAAAACTAGTCTTTACATCATTTTCATCTTCTCCATAGTGCAATCGATAAAAGTATTTTTTCCCTGGAGAGAGTTTACCAAAACTATATTTTAGAATATAATCATCTTTTCCTTCTGCAGTCAACCAATCGGAATAATGGGAATTTTCAAATCGTTCGTTGTCTGCAATCTCAAACCGACCTACCCCTGACTTCCCAGGAACATCCCCGCTTACCAGTGAATCCGTAGCCGTCAGCCGTGATTGTAGAATAATTGAACTTTCTGTGGGCTCCCCGGACATGATGCCTTGAGCAAGAAAAATATTTGTATTTGTTTCTTTTTGAGTATTGCACCCATAGATGGTAACAATGAGAAATAAAACTGCGAGAGTAATTCGTTTCATAAAAAAGGCAATTTTTTGTTTTCACGAAGATTACAAAAAATCACCCAATATTTTTATGCGGAAATGCTATTATTTGCTATCCGATACCATTTTATCTTTAAATTCCTTCTTAAATTTAAGAACTTTAGGCTGAATTACGATACTGCAATACGGTTGGGACCCGTTTTGATTAAAATAGTTTTGATGATGTTCTTCCGCTGGGTACATGATCTTATAAGGCACGATTTCCGTCACTATCGGACTTTTAAATATCCCTGCCGTTTCCAGTTGCTTCTTATACTTCTCCGCCAACTCCCTTTGCTTTTCATTATGATAAAAAACAGCAGAGCGATATTGAGTTCCCACGTCAGCTCCTTGCCTGTTAAGGGTAGTGGGATCATGAGTTTGCCAAAATACTTCAAGTAGTTCTTCGTAGCTTACTACTTTTTGGTCAAAACTCAGTTGGCAGACTTCCGCATGTCCCGTAGTTCCTTGACACACCTCCCTATAACTTGGATTTTTGATGTGGCCGCCCGAATACCCTGATACAACTTTCTGCATACCATTCACTCGTTGAAATATCGCTTCCACACACCAAAAACACCCTGACCCAAATGTGGCCAATTCCAAATTTTCATTGTTTACCATTTTCCTACTTATTTTCTACTATCAACAAACTTTAAACAAATACAAAAAAAAATCAAGCATTGTATCCATCCCTAAGATGTAAACAATAACCTTAGTAGTAAACAAATTTTATAATGGAAAGTTGTCTGACCTCAATAAAAAGTATCCATTGAAACATTACCCTTTTTCGAATATCAACACTTTTTTGTTGAAGTCTGCTGCAGCGTTGATGATCCTCCTGAACTGATCAAAATCTTTCAATGGATAGTCAAGTTGTTTGTAATATTCCTTGATAGATACATTTACCTGATCTCCATCCACCTCGTAGTCTGAAACAAATCCCATGGATTTATTGCCATTTTCTTCATAAAAAATATTCATTTTCAGCTCATCAAGATTACGCACTGAATATCCTTTGGGAATTTCAAACTGGATATTTCGTACATAGTTGCGATTAAATTCATTCTCAACCGGAAGTTTGCGTTCCTCCTCCTGATACATCTCTACCTGCTCCCCTATCACTTCCCCGATTTTCAACAAATATCGATTACCCGCCTTACCATAAAACGAACTGCTTGTTGAGGCAAAACCTTGTATCTTTAAGGGCTTTTGATAAAACGAATCTAAGGATGAATTCTTAAGCTTGAATTCCTTTAAGTCAATATCTTTTCCAGAAAGATTCAGCAATTCATTTACGACCAACTTACTATCAGCCTCAGAAACCAGCTGAAATATCGGTTGGATAAAAGTGGCATTGTATCCCGTAAGTGTTCTCTCAATATCTAGATTTAAAGCATCAAATTCTCCATCAAAGTTGATCTTAATATCTAACTGATCAACATTCTCATCATATTTCAATGGCTCAATAAATTTTACTTTACCGATACCTGTTGAGGTATCTCCCAACTTTACATTTTTAATAAATAACCCGTAATTGTTACTCCAATTAAATGGAATAAAACCAACACGATAAAGTGTTTCTGTTGGAGCCATGTATTTATCAAATTGCGGAAAGTAGAAAATATAATTTTCTAAAAAACTATAAGATTCAAAATCAGGATCCATCATCACCTTAGTTCTATCGGAAGTTAAGCCGTACTTATAGTCTATTCCGTTCATGTCAAATAAGGCAACATACATTTTTATAGTTCCACGCTGGTTAGCGACTAGCTTTTCCAAGATTATCTCCAATGATTCGAATTCATCATTATCCTGCTCAGAAATAGTGATATTGCGCTTTAAATAGTCTTCAATTTTCCTGACTTTTTCTAATTCCATAAGTCCTTCCAACCCCAAGTCTTTGGAAAGCTTCTTCATGGATTTTAAATCCTTTTTAGTAATGTCTGAGCGCAAGTACTCATTCAACTGATTAGACAGCTGATCGTAAGTATAGAGTTTTACTTCATCTGCAGGCTTAATATGATCGAGCTTATATTCTACCCGCATCAAGCTGTTTTTATATGGGGCATATAACTCTTGCTTTAGAGGTTTGATTTCAGGCATTTTAACGAAATAATGATTTTTACCAGCAATTGTAGTATCCAATTGAATGGCGCCAAATCCATTATAGCTTTTTGTATTGAAGAACATTTTATCCTCGCAGATAATATTGAATTCGCAATTCAAAGTCAGTTCGTCTGATTGGAAAAATTCACGTCCCCCTTCGAGTTGTGGTGCCATTTTAAAAGTATATATGTATTCGATCTGGCTACCAATCTCCACACCCTCTATCGCAAAATATTTATAAGAAGAATAGTCGTCATCACTATCATAATCTTTCAAATCTATTTTTTCTATCTCCTTCACACCATCCTTCGTGATCACCCTTGCCCGCAAATCCTCAATGCTTATCACCCTGTTCATGGGCATATAGTGCTTATTGTAGATTTCTACTGCTTCATGGGTATTGACCTGTATTTTTGTATGAATTGTATAATACTGCAATAGGGTATTATATTCATCATCGAAATAGTATTCAATGGTCTTTAGATCCTTAAGGATAATTGCATTTTGATCTGCTTCATCTACCTGTACCTTTTCAAAAATTGGACTTTGATCCCAATCATAACTATTAAGAAACAGCCCCTCTCCATAGCCAAGATGATGGATAAGAAACGCCAATACAAAAATCATTTTCCGTCTACACATAATTCTAAAATCAAACTAAATTTTTCCCAATACCACCGACTCCTTGTAAGCGGAAAACAATCCTTTCACCATCATATTCCAAGATTTGAACTCTCCTGTTTTGAGTAGAAGTGTGTTTATCTCTACCTTTTGGTGCACAAATATCGTATTGTCTTTTACTTTATAATCAATACTAAATCCAAAATCTCCTCCATCATATCTCGTGTTTTCAGGCAAATATGACAAACCGTAATCTTCCGGAATTTTTATACAAAATATATTGGAGGTCAATCGTTTATAATCGTAGTGAATATCTTGCTCTGTGGCATCTAAGGGAATCAACCCGCCTTCCAGTTGCTTGCTGAGATGTGGATTGATGAAAATCTCATCAGAAGTCTGTTGCACATAATCCTCAACCGTAAAATCATAATTGATGATCAAGTCTTTGCTTTTCTGCGAAACATGCTCCGTTGCAACAGAACTCAACAAAAACTTATTGTTGCCCTTCTTGAGCAGCATATTCAAAAAGTCCTTTTTATCCTCTTCACTCAGGTTTTCAAGATTGTTAAGAACAGGAGTTTTGTTATATCCTGCATAAACCACCTTTCCTGACCCAACTAACCTATCCTTTTCAATATTCAAAAAAACTGAATCTACTATGGAATTTTGTTCTGAAGAGATTACAGGAACATTTACCAATTCAAAATCCGTACTCCCCTTATTTATCATGGCTTCCTTGCCCTGAATATGAGATGTAGGTACTCCCAAAATATTATACTGATCTGTCGCATCCAGAAAATAATATTTACCCTTGTTTACATAAGTGCAAATCATGTGATTGTCGGCCATGGGAGTTGGCACTTCCCTATGTGAGTATGGAATGGCTGTAGTGCCTATCCAAGTGAGGCTGGAGGGAATATCGGCCAAGCCAAGCATATTATGGATGAGATTGCTCATATCCTTGCAATCCCCGTACCTCCTTGTAAAAACAGTATTAGAAGTGCGCGGACGAAATCCTCCCAAACCATCTTCGATCGCTATGTATTTGATGTTTTGCTGAACCCAATCATATATTGCCTCCACCTTTTCAAGTTCTGTGGATTTTCCTGAGACAATATTATCTACCATCAGCTTCATGTCCACATTATCCTCATCATTTATCCCTTCCAGAAATTTTGTGTACCAATTGTGGAGGTCCTTTACATCGCCAAGTATATTGGTTGTTTTTCCTTCAAATTCGTAGGCATCTACGTGGATGATAAGGTGTGGTGCCGTATGCAATACTCCATCCGCACCTTTGCTCAATTGGATTTTGTCTAGATGATCTGCCGACCATTTATAAATATTGTACTTACCTTTTTTAACTTCTGTAAAAGTTACGTGATCATCAGCCAATCCATATTTAAAGAAGTCTAGCTTCACATTAACAGGTGCCTTAACGGTAAACTCACTTTTCTCAACAGGAAAGTATGATGAAAACATATAATACCCCCACAATCTCGGCTCTTTGTATTTTTTCGTATAAGATGTTACAGTTTTAGCCCCGGCACTCAATGCCGGAAAAACATAGCTAATTTTCTTCTGATCATCATAAAATATCCCGGCAGACCGCGAATCTGAAGTAACAAAATCCTTGACGGCTATTTTTTTAAATCTATTGTTTTTATTGGGAACTAGAGAATATGCCTCGATGTCTGATATTTCCGTAAAAGTATTGGAATATCCAATAGATTGCTCGCGATACAAATTAGCATTTTCGCTGAAGTGTTGCGTTTCTTCGTATATGTGTGCTATTATTTCGAGCTTACCATCTTCTGTCACAATAATTTCAACATCCTGCTTTTGCTCTACGATCACTCCCTTTTCACGGGCTAAAATATCGTCCCACGAAGATTGTGCGAAAGCAGAATAGCAAGTAAAAAATGCTATACAGTAAATGAAAATCTTTTTATTTTTCCGCTCGTTTAATTTAATAGCCAATGTTTTTCCGATTCGTTTATTCATTAAGTAGTGGAGCTTTTGGTCTCAAGTTTATACCCCTACACAATAGAGACCCAAAAAAGCAATTTATACCCTATTAAAATCAATAATATTTTCAAAAAAACTATAGTATTATGACATCCTTACCGTTCCCATTCATGTAATGATTGGAATAAAAAATATAACTTAGTAAAGCATTTAAACCCCGTGAAGAGAAAAGTAAATATGCGTTTCTGGCTAATCATGGCTCTAAGTATGCAGTTAGCCTTTGTCTCAGCAATGGGCCAACCTGTGCAAGACAACAACCATTTGAGAGGATCAAACCTAAAAAATGCGCGTGCTTTTTTGGATAAAAATAAGGAAGACAGTGCTTTATATTATTTGGATAAATGCATTGCTGAAAATGCATCTGATCAAGAAGCTCTGTTCCTTAGGGCAAGAATATACTCCAACCATGGCTATTTAGAAAAGGCTCATGGAGATTACAATGCTTTGATTGCGCTCAACCCTCTTCAGAAAGAAGCAGTTTATTCCCGTGGAATAATTCGCTATCAGTTATCTCAATTTGAAAATGCGCTTGAAGATTTTGAAGCTGCCTTGGAGTTGCCAAATGGAGCAACGCAAACTGCCTTTTTCAGAATGGAGGGAAATTCTGTAGCAGGAATTTCGACTATCAATAACATGGAAGCTGATATCTGGAACAACATTGGGCTGTGTTATTATCAATTGACAAAATATGAGTCATCAGTTCATGCATATTCTCAAGGCATAGAATTAAATCCAAAAAAATCTGACCTCTTTGTTAATCGAGCTTTGGCTTGGGAAGAGTTAGGTGAAACAAGTCTAGCGATCGATGACTATGAAGTTGCACTTGCTACTACCGCCGATCACTCTATCGCGGCCTACAATCTGATGCGGCTCAAAAAAGCCCCAAAAGTCCATGAATTGCATGAGTTGGACAATTTTATCAGTGACAATCCAGAATTTGCCCCAGGGTATAATTCCAGAGGGTTATATTATTATAATTTGGGAAAATATGGTTTGGCGTCGAGGGATTTCAAAGTTGCTGTGGAATTGGATCCGGAAAATGTCAATTACTTATTCAATCAGGCTCTTTGCCATGAAAAACAAAATAATATAGCCAGTGCAGAATCATTATTTATTCGCATAATAGAAATTGATTCAAGACACAGTGGTGCGTATTTTAATCTTGGAAACATGCAATTTAAGCAGAGAGCCTTTGAAGAAGCCATTTCTTATTTTACACTCGCACATCATTCCAATCCTGAAAATATGGATATTTTATATAACAGAGCCTTGTCTTTCCAAAAAAATGGGCAACTCGACTTAGCTTGTGAGGATATGGAGAAAGTGCAAAAATCGGACTATCCATTGGCCCAAAAGTTTATCAATAAATATTGTCTTGTAAAACCATGATTTGAATAAAGATATACCTTTATTATACCAAAGATATTTTACCTGACTCAAGGGTAATTTTGCGCTGTTTGTATAAGCTTCCTACGGCTTTTTTGAAGGTCTTTTTGCTCATCTGCAAAGCTTCATAAATATCCTCCGGGGAGCTTTTATCTGAAAGGTTTAAAGTTCCACCTTGCGATTTCAGTGTTTCAAGGATTTTGGAATTGCTATTTTCTACATGCGTTTCGGCATCGGGCTGTAATCGCACATCAATCTTTCCATCTTCCCGGATTTGTTTGATGTAGCCGGTCATCTGATCTCCAATCTTTATGGGCGCAAATACCTCATTCCGAAAAACCAAGCCAGTATGCCGCTCGTTGATCATGACATCATAGCCAAGATCGCTTGCATTATATACCATAAGCTTTACCTGCTCATTTTCCTGAACGGTCAGTTCCTCATTGCTAAGAAATTTTTTCACCTTTCCCGTGGCCACCAACCTGTCCGTTTCCTCATCCAAATACATACGAACCACGTAGGTACGGCCCAATTCCATTTTTTTGTTTTGTTCCTTAAATGGCACCAGTAAGTCCTTTTCTAAGCCCCAATCAAGGAAAACGCCACTTTTATTTACATCTATTACCTTTAGCGCTGCGAATCCATTAAGCTCAATTTTCGGTGTTTCCGTAGTAGCCACCAAACGGTCTTCCGAATCATTATACACAAAAGCCTCTTTTAAATCTCCTTCCTTCTCTTGGCCGGTCAGGTACTTTCCTGGCATGAGAACTTCTTCTCCATCCTCGTCCGACAAATACATGCCATGCGGGGTTTCCCGAACCACTTTTAGTGAATTAAGCTCTCCAATCTTCATACCTTATTTTTCTTTTTTCAACTATAATCCATGGAAAATCCATGCTTTTATTGCGGTAGCGCTAGGCAAAGGGTCTTAAAGAGTTTGCCATCTGACACATAATATCCGGCTTCTGTCATCTTAAATATTTCTTCTTCACGTGAAGCCTCATAAAGTATATCTTTGGTATAAACTTCTAAATTTTCAGGAGGGTTTTGCATGGCCTTTTTTAAGAATTCAGGATTTTTCAGATCGGCTTCCTGTATTTTGCTGGCATCCAATCCCACCAAAACAAATTTCTCATTTTGACAATGAAGACACTTTATTTCCTTTGTCCCTCTCCACTCTAGATAATGCATTTTACGCATTATCTTTTCGAAAACAACGTCGCTAAATAGATGCACAATTCGTTCCGCCCCATTCGGGTCTTCCTCCTTTAATTTTACCCAATCATCAGCAGCAATGCCATTTAATATAAGGTATTCTACAAATTCCTTCTCCAACTCCTCCAATTCCTCTCTGGAAAGCAATCGATATTTAACCATGGAATTTCAACAATATTTTTGCACAAAAAAAGCTCCACGTTAGTGAAGCTTGAAATTGATTACAATTATTTTATAATGTTATGCCAATCTAACATCTACTGCATTCAATCCTTTACGTCCTTCAGCAAGCTCAAATGTCACATCGTCATCATCTTTTACCTCATCAATAAGCCCTGAAACGTGCACGAAATACTCCTTTTCTGTTTCTGTATCTTTAACAAAACCATAACCTTTGGACTCGTTAAAGAATTTTACTTTTCCTTTGTTCATTGTACTAAATCTTAATTAAAATTGTAAACAAATGTAAAATAAAATCTATAATTAAAATAGATTATCTACATAAAAAAGTGTTTTCATGAGATTTACACCCTATTTAATGAAAAATTCACCTCAAGCGCACAATGCCGATTAGCTTATTTTTCTGATACGCAAACTCTGTGGAGTGATCTCCAGATACTCATCATCCTTGATATACTCCATGGATTCTTCCAATGAAAAAACAATTTTGGGAGTGATCTTGGCGCTGGTATCAGAACCTGAAGCACGCATGTTGGTCAGTTGTTTGCCTTTGATCACATTCACTTCCAAGTCATTGTCGCGGGTATATTCGCCGATCACCTGACCTTTGTAGACTTGATCACCTGCCTCAACAAAAAACTTCCCGCGATCTTGAAGACGATCCAAAGCAAATGTGAGCACCATTCCTTTTTCCATGGAAACAATCGATCCTTTGGCTTTAGAATTTATCTCTCCACAATATGGTTCAAAGTTTTTAAATCTATGGGTCATTACTGCTTCACCTGCCGTGGCGGTCAACATTATATTTCTAAGTCCTATCAATCCTCTTGATGGTATTACAAACTCTAAATGCTTCAAATCCCCTTTTGGCTCCATTACTTGAAGTTGCCCTTTCCTTTGGGTCACCAGTTCGATTACTTTTCCTTCAGAAACCTCCGGAACATCAATTACAAGAAATTCAAAAGGTTCACATCTCTTCCCGTCAATTTCTTTTTCAATTACGTGAGGACGACCAACTTGCAGTTCATACCCCTCTCTTCTCATGGTTTCTATCAATACGGAAAGGTGCAAAACACCTCTACCAAAAACCATAAATTTATCTTCTGTTGCCGTTTCTTCTACACGCAATGCAAGGTTCTTTTCTGTTTCCTTGAACAACCTGTCTCTAAGGTGTCGGGAGGTTACAAACTTTCCTTCTTTACCAAAAAATGGAGAATTATTGATCGTAAAAAGCATACTCATGGTAGGCTCGTCAATTTTTATTCTTGGCAATGGCTCAGGATTGTTGACATCCGTTAAGGTATCTCCAATATCAAAATCATCAACTCCTACAATGGCACAAATATCGCCACTGCGCACATTAGTTACTTTTTCCCTACCAAGACCAACAAACACATATAGTTCTTTGATTCTTATCTTTTTGGTGCTTCCATCTCTTCTGCAAATCACGTAATCCTTACCTTCTACCAAATCTCCACGAAATACCCTTCCGATCGCTATCCTTCCTAAAAATTTAGAAAAATCCAAAGACGTGATCTGCATTTGCGGGTTTCCTTCACGGTAAGGAGCCTCAGGAATTACTTCCAAAATAGTATCCAAAAGCGGACGAATATTCTCTGTCTTATCGTTCCAATCTTTGCTCATCCAGCCATGCTTTGACGACCCATAAAGTGTCTCAAAATCCAATTGATCTTCTGAAGCTTCCAGATTGAACATCAAATCAAAAACTGCTTCGTGCACTTCATCAGGTCTACAGTTTTCCTTGTCTACTTTATTTACAACCACGATAGGCTTCAGGCCCAATTCAATTGCTTTACTCAGTACAAATCTCGTTTGCGGCATTGGTCCCTCAAAAGCATCGACCAACAAAAGCACGCCATCTGCCATTTTCAATACCCTTTCGACCTCTCCACCAAAATCTGCGTGACCTGGGGTGTCGATCAGGTTGATCTTTACATCTTTATAATTAACAGAAACGTTTTTTGATAAGATGGTAATGCCTCTCTCACGCTCTAAATCATTATTATCCAAAATCAAATCACCTGTTTCTTTCCTTGGATCCAGCGTCTGGCATTCATGGATTATCTTGTCTACCAGCGTAGTTTTGCCATGGTCAACGTGCGCAATAATGGCAATATTCCTTATCGATTGTATCATTTCTGTTCTATGCTTAATTTTCGAGGCGCAAAAATACGGAGATGTAATGGATATTCGATTAGAAACTTGTTTTATTTAGAACCTGTTGAAGCCAAACTAGATGGGTGGAAAGAAATATATATTATAAAAAGGGTTTCAAATCCATGGATTTGAAACCCTTTTTATCAACCAAAAATTTCAACATATCCCTTGATTTACCTTCCATCCTTTAGCACTTCCACGTCGTACACAAAATGCTTGGTATCCCCAAGCCAAAAAAACCTGACGTATTTTTCATCATAAATGAGTTTTACCCGGCTGCCCTCAAGTATGGCTCTATCTATCTTTGCAATGACACTGTCTGCGGATTTTCTAACCGTAAACTCCCAAGTTGTCGGAATAGCTCCTTCGGCAGAATTGGTCAAGCCCCCAACATTCAAAGTTCCTTCATAGGTTTTCAAAATGACGCCTTTCTTACTTATTTTAGTAGGAACCCCTGCCCTAAACCCGGTAGAGTAATTGGCTACATTTAGAAACACAAATACGACTATGGCCAAAAGCAACAGAATGATCCCTGCCTTTTTCAGAAAACTTAAAAATCCACTCATAATTTATATTTTTACACGAATATACTTTTTTGGATTGTAGAATCCATTATTTCAACTTGATAAATAGAGCCACGAAAGTAGCATAAATCCATGGTTTTTTACCTCATTTTCTTTTTCATTCTTTTGGCAGGGGCTCTGAGTTTTTATCTAAAAAAACTAGATTTTCTTGGGGCAGTTTCAGGTACGGTGTTGGCGTTTGTACTCTGGGCAGGAGGAGGACTGGAAAGCCTTTTTGCGCTTTTCCTTTTTTTCGTTGTAGGTACTGCTGCCACTTCATGGAAAAAGCATGCAAAATCCATGACCGGATTAGCGGAGAAAAATGATGGAGTCAGGGGAATTTCAAATGTATTTGCCAATGGAGGCATTCCTTTATTCTTGGCATTGTTTGCACTTATTTTTCCTGTAGAAAAATTTATTTTTTCTACAATGATCGCTTCAAGTTTTGCCGTGGCATGTTCCGACACGTTGTCGTCTGAATTGGGAAATGTGTATGGTAAAAATCACTTCAACATCCTCAATTTCAAACAAGCAACAAAAGGAAAGGATGGCGTGGTAAGTATGTTTGGCTTTGCTGTTGGGATTATTGGTGCTTGTATTATTGCTTTAGGAGATTACTTGTTTTATTTTGATTTACAGCGATTTATGATAATATCAGCTTGTGGTTTTTTGGGGAATATTGTGGATTCTGTACTTGGAGCCACCCTGCAACAAAAAGGCTACCTGAACAATCATCAGGTTAATTTCTTTGCCACGCTTTCAGGGGCATTGTTATGTTATTTGTTGATTTAAAATCGCATCACAGGAATGAAAATTTCAAATGAATTTTTTAAATTTTCATTCTGGGGATCATTGTTGAGTAAATAGCTGTAGCGAAAACCAACGCTAAAATCATATAAATTGAACCATCTGGCGTCCAAGACGAGCTCTCCTCCTACGGAATTGTACAACTGAATAAATGTTGTCCTGTTATTTAGGGCCTTTAAATGAGACCGACTATAATCAAAAAACACATTGGCACGCAAGCGGTACGCATACAAAATGCCCAATACGCCCCAATCAGGATAAAATAATGGCAAGTGGTAATTGGCTCCAACTTTATAAATATAGTCGTAAACCGGTCGATTGTAGCCACGGGCATAAGAGAAATTGTCTGAATATGAATAGTTGTTTTTCGCATCTTCTAGCTGGAAACTTCCCTGAAAAACCAGATTGTGATTGGGAAATAATCCAGGAAAGGTCAATTCGGAATCGGCAAAGAATTGGCTGGCCACATTATCATCCAAAGCTATATTGCCGCTCATAGCTAAATATTGACTGTATTTTGCCATGATATTTTGTTTGGCCTTCTTCCTTCTGTTGATAAAGGTGATGCTACCATTTCCCGAATGGATATCAAAATCCTGCAAATTCAGATCATCATAATTATTGAAATTTACAGAAGAATAAGCATAAGACGTACTCAGATTCACCCCTCTGGCGTATAATCCAGAACTGAGATTTAATGGAACGGAAATGCCCGGTCGGATAGTACTCTCCCACCATTTGATGTTTCTGTTTTCAACAGATTCATCGGACGGATCCGTTATAGGAACTAGTTGTTGACGCTGAGCCAAACTCGCTGACACAGATACAACTGGATAATATTGCGCATAGCTGGCATCCAAAAAATACGTAAAATCCTGATCGTTTCGATTGTACCTAACGCCAAGGTTCATGGCCAATGTGTTCAACAGGTTATTGGACGACAGTGCCCACTCATAATTCGGATCGTTGAACAAAAGGCTCCAACTATGGATATTGAGCAGATTTGATGATTTGGAATATGGTTTAGAAGGATATTCTTTAGATGGAATCTTCTCAGAAATATCGCCACCTTCTACATTTACTGCCTCAAAATCGTAAACCTCCATTTCCACAGGTTCGATGATCTCAATGGGTTTCCAATCTTCAGACTTTAAATCCATGGATTTCAGATCGTTTCCCATGGAAGTAAACCGACTAAAGTATAGCTGATCTCCATCCACGCTTGCAGCATAAGAACCCAATTTTCCATCCGTCACCTGAAACAACTCCCCATCTTGCTTTTTCAAAGCGACAACATTGTCTGTGCCGGTAAAAGATGCCGAGAAATAAATATAATCTTCCGTTTCATAAGGAATACCCAACTGATGACTGGTAAAAGGCACCAAAATCTCATGGATTCCTGAGGCTATTTCGATACTTGCAAGCGCGACCCTTCCATTTCGATTGCGCACCAAAGCAAGAATATGTTCGCCATCCCTGGACCATTTTGGATAGGAATAAAAATAGTTTTCGTCATTTGGCAATTCCCTAACAAAGTTTCCTTCCTGAGAAAGTAAATGTAAATGGCAATCTAGCTGCGTAGTATTTTGCACAACGACCATTTGCTTTCCGTCATGCGAAATATCAGGAGAAAAGTATCTTTTTTGATGAGTCAGTCTACGACGTTTTTTCGTTTCCAAATCATAGACAACAATATTGGAATATGTCTGCCAAGACCAGCGCTCGTCTTGCCCAAGTTCTGCCCAGATCAATTTTTCATCGCTTGCCGAAAAATAATTATCCAGCACCCTACCCTGTCTACAAATCAATGATTCATTTCCCTGTGCATCAATTCCATAAAATCCGCCAATCTGCTGATAACTTTCTTTGTAGGCAATTACTTTACCGTTGGCTGCCTGTGGATACTGGTAAGATGTAAAAATACCTTCTTTTTCCATGGAATTGACACCCATGCTATTGTCCTGGCCCGTGTCATTTGCAGTCCATTTGGTATCATAATAATCTATGGATTTTTGATACATTTCTTTCGTAGAAAGCCCTGTCCGCCTTTTAATCGCTTTGGAAAAAGGATAGAAAATACCTTTGTATCGACTTGCATCGGCTACGACTCCTTTCCAAAAATCATTACCATATTGCTCTCGGCCATAGTTGCACATCAAAAAGCCAAGAGGATAATGATTTGGCACAAAATCTTTGATAGAGCCATTTCGGGCTTTTTGGTAATTATAGACTTTATCATCCAGCAAAAGACTTTTATATCCATTGTAAAAATATGGAATTCTGCCCCTTCCTTGAGCTGTGTAGGCCGTTTCGCTGACTACAGCATCTCCTTCCCAAAACCAATTGGGAATACTGACATTTGCCAAATAACTCCACCCCAACTCTCCTGATAGATAATACCCAACTTTGGTGATGCCCTGCTTGGTGTTCATAAATTGAAGTGCGTGTCGATACTCATGGATCGTAAGCATGTCCAACCAATTAGTTCCGAGGACGTGATCATTTTGCAAGGCATTGAGGTACAACTCAGATATAAACGGTGCTAAGGCGACATAACCATTGGAAACTACAGGTTGATTTTGCAGCATTATACCAATCTTCTTCTGTCGAGAGCCAATGGATTGTCGAGTATTTTTATTTAGATAATGAACGGTATTAGCCACACGATTGGCTTCGTTTTCCATGGATTCTGGATAGATTATTTGTGCAGTATCCGTGTCAATTTGCCGCCATTTCATTGAAGGAGGATTGCCTCCAAATTCCTGGCCATAGGAAATTTGAAACGCAAATAAGATTATCAAACACGCCCTAAAGCCTGATTTTATAGATAGTTTAAAAAATGAACTGTTCGTCAAACCCATTTATATCGGAGAATAATTTCGAAAACCAATCACACAATTTATCATATACTTTTGATTGATACCCGAATATAACAGAATTGTCAAAAGTTTATTGGCCCCTCTTCATGTATGGGCTTGAATAAATCATTAATAATCCATGGATTTTTGAGCTTTTTTTTATCAATCCTTTCTCGTGAGGGATTTTAGTTTTGCAGCAGCAGCTTTTTTCACTGTTAGGCGCACGTCGCCTTTTACAAAATTCTGAAGATCCTCTATCGTAATCATTTTTCGGATATGAGCCAAGGCGTTGCTTACATTGACATCATTACTTGATGTGGATTTTGCTTTGGCCACTGGCTTAGTGATAGTTACTTTGCTTGCATTTCTTCTAACAGGTACTCGCCTATTTGTGGATTTGGGTGGCTTTTTTCCAACAGTAGGAACAGACTTTTCGGCACTTGTTGTACTTGCGACGGCAGTATTGGTTTTCGATTTTATTAACTTTTTTTTTACGTCTGTTTTATTCTTAACCTCTTTGGGTTTCTTTTTACTCTTATCAGCTTTTTGTTTCTTTTTGTCCTTTTTCGACTTGCTTTCTTTCAGCCCATCCAGTTTTAATTTTTTGAGCTCTTTATCAATCTTCTTTTCCTTTGATTTCAATTTCAATTCAAACAGTTTCAGCTTTCTGATGGCTTTTTTTAGCTTCGTCAACCTTCCTTTCTTCTGCTCTTGAACGGGATTTGAATCCTTTCCTTTCTTTGATTTTTTAGCCATACCGGTAAAAATTATGATTTAGATATTGTTTTACAACTTAGTTCAAAAAATCCCACTTCACAATAAAAGCATGCGAAAATCCATGGGTTTATTTATTGTTCTGGTTCCAGCGAGCTGGCCTCACCACCTGATAGGTTTTCCAAAATTCTGGATCGGGATCAACCTGTTCTTCCAATGGTTTATCTTCATCGATGCGTTCAACTTCTGGGATTTCATGCACATTTTCCAATGAAAACTGATTGTTGATCAATGCTATTTCCATGAAAAAATTGCTGCGGTCATTCTTTTTAAACATCTTCTTTTTGGTAAGCCTTGTGCCCCCTTCTATAGAAATATCATTCAAATACCAAAGGTCATTGACAGGCCGATAATGCACCATTGCGTGCAATTGTGGATTGGTAATACCAAACCCAAATACAAAGATTAACGGTTTGACTACTACCGGGATCACCACCTTGATGTCAAATTCCATCGCAATAATGGCATCACTTTCCATGGAAATATAAGTGCTTCCCTCCAGTTTTTGGTGATCGTAAGTTCCCTTGCTTTTGAAGCCGATGATGATCACTTGCTCGCCAAAATAGCGAGAATATCCATCAATGGAATATTTGAATTTTTTTCTTAGGTCAGGATTCAAAAAATCTGCCGTATCTCTCAAAGGGTCACCGCTTAATATTTGTTTTGGACCACCAAAGGAAGCTGAAATTATTTCTTCGTCCAGATTAATCGATTGATCATTTTCATGGCCTTTTTTCTCCGCTTTTCGCTGTTCCTTTTCCAGCTTTTTTTCAATTTTATCCCGCATAAAACTCAAAGAGCCTATATCCTCTCCCCTGCGCGCTTTTAGCACCTTGGACTGACTTTCCGTTTCACCTCCGTAGGGAGGACTGTACGTCTCGATCACGGCTTCCGTAAATTTCAGGAACACATCATTTTCCGAAATGTACTCCGTATAATACCCATGGGTCATGTATGGATTTTTAGGATAATTTTCCGGTATCCGTTGCATCGCATGCCAAACGTAATCCCATGGCTGCCAAGGCCGCACCTCTACCTCGTGGAGCGTGATGGCATCTTCCTCCAGTTTAACTTCCAATGGGGATTGGATTTCACTTACTTTGATGGTGAAATTTTTATACCCCATGTAGGAAACTGTGAAAATTGAATCCGTAAGGAAATCAGGGGCCGTTAGGGTAAATTTTCCTTCCGCATTTGACGCTGTCCCCACCATGGTTCCCGAAATACCTATCGTAGCAAAGGCAAGCGGCAGCTTGTTTTTTACATCAAGTACTACCCCTTCAATGGTTTTAGATTGGCCAAACGAAGATAATCCCATCAACAGAAAAATGATCAGAAAATAGCTTGACCTATGAGCCATTGATATGATTAAAAAAACGTACAAAAATCCATGGATTTTTAGAGCTTTTTCAGGATATCAGCAATGATTGGCTTTCCGTGGAGCCGTCCGTTTTCGATAAAAACCTTGGCTGTCTCCTCTCCTCCAATAATTGAGCCCCCCAAATAAATCCCCTCGACATTCGACTCAAAAGTTTCTTTATTTAGTCTGGGAATGAGGTTTTCACCTTCCAAAACAATTCCAATTTTTTCCAAAAAGTGGGCGTCCGGACGGTAACCCGTCATCAGAAACACGAAATCCGCAGCAACTCGTGTCTGCGTGCCATCATGTATATCTTCTACGATAATGGATTTTTCATAGATTTCCGTGACCTTACTATTAAAAAATGCCTTCACCTCTCCTTTTTTAATTCTGTTTTGCAAATCAGGAACGATCCAATATTTAGCTCGTTTATCCAATTTTTCATACAGATGAACGACCGTTACATCTACATCATTGCGATATAGATCCAGAGCTGTTTCGATGGCAGAATTGGCCCCACCGACTACCACTGCCTTCATCCTCGAATACTGAAATGCCTCGTCGTAATAGTGGCTTACATGAGGCATGGTTTCACCGGGTATTTCTAAATACCTTGGCACATCGTAGTAGCCCGAAGCGATGATTATTTTTTTTGCTTTGAGTGACTCGCCGGAAGTAGTCAGCGTAAAGTAATCTTCCTCTTTTTTTACGTCATCTACCCTAGTAAAAAGTCTTAAATTCAAATTGAAATGATTGACCACCTTGCGGTAATATTTCAGCGCCTCAGATCGAGTTGGCCGCGTGCCCATCGAAACGAAAGGGACATTGCCAATTTCAATATTTTCTGACGTAGAAAAAAAGAGCATGTTCACCGGATACCTGCGAATGGATTCGGTAATATTTCCCTTATCCACTATCAAATAATTTAGATTTTGAGACTTGGCTTCTATACCACAAGCGAGCCCACAAGGACCAGCACCTATTATAACTACATCATAAAGTTCCATAGCCGTAAAAGTATTACATCTTTAACCATAAATTCAAATTTGACAACAGACATATCCCACCAGACTAAAAAAACATTCTTCACATGGTGCTGCAATTTAATTTAAATTCTGAGCGGCAAGTATCGCCTGCATTTCCGGGAATTTTTCATCCGTATCTCCAACTTCTTTTTTCATCCGTATCATTTCCTTTTTCATATCCGCAATAATCCCCGAATAAGTGGCATCCTCATATGCATTGTGATCTTCATGCGGGTCTTGCTGAAGATCATAAAATTCCCATGCCGGTGGGGTATTTTGCTTGTGTGCCCCTTTCATATTCAAGTTTTGTCCATAAAAAAAGATCAGTTTGTAGCGTTCATTGCGAATGCCAAAATGCGCAGGTCTGTTGGTCTGATGAAGCCAATAGCGGTAATACATGGATTTTCGCCAGTTTTTCGGAGTTGACCCGCTCAGGTTTTTTCGGAAGCTTTTGCCAATATTAAACTGCCTATTTTCAATTCCCGCATAATCTAAAAACAAAGAAGCAAAGTCCAGATTTAGGATCATGTCTTTGTTGCACGTTGCTCCTTGGATTTCTTTGGGATACCGGATCACAAACGGCATGCGCAAGGCCTCTTCATAAAACATGCGCTTGTCAAAAAAACCATGCTCCCCAAGAAAAAAACCCTGATCAGCAGTATAAATCACTATTGTATTTTCCGCGAGTCCGTTGGCATCAAGATAATCCAACAATTTGCCGATGTTGTCATCAATGGCCGACCCGCTGCGCAAAAAATCTTTTACGAATTTTTGATACGTTTTTTTTCTAACCTGGGCACTGTCAAGACCTTCCAGAGAAAATGGTAACCCAGGATACTTATCCAAATCATTTTTCGAGGCTTTCACCCAACGATTCCCAAGTATTTCCAATACTTGTCCACTAAAAGATCGGCCCGAATTTTCTTGACCAAAATCCAGCAAATTGTCCGGCTCAGGCAGTTCAACTCCGTCGTACATTTTTTCCTTTCTCTCTGGATAATCAAATGGTTCATGCGTTGCCTTAAAGTGGCACATAAGCATAAACGGTTCATCTTTCTCCCGTTTATCCAACCATCCAATGGCATCGTCAGCAATCACATCTGCCGAAAACCCTTTATATTCCATGCCTCCGTCATTCCAGTTTTGAGCATTTTTCAGGATGGGATTGTGGTACCTTCCCTGCCCTGGCAGTACATTGTAATAGTCAAATCCAGATGGTTCTTTCTTCAGATGCCATTTCCCAACAATTGCCGTTTGATAGCCATGCTCGTGCAAGGCTTTGGCCACATTCATGCTGTCTGGCTCCAATGCCTCTGAAAGCGTATATACGCCATTTTGATGACTATATCTTCCTGTGAGAATGGCCGCACGACTTGGTGTACAAATTGAATTGGTGCAGAAGACATTTTCCAATGTACATCCTTCATCTGCCAACCTGGAAATATTCGGTGCCTGTACATAGTCTTTCAAAATTCCGTCATAAATGCCCCAAGCTTGGCTTGTATGGTCATCTGACATGATATAAAGGATATTTGGTGGATCTTCTTTTTGGGTTTCCCTACATGAAAAGGCCATAAAAACCATGAGTGGCCAAAAACTGTATCGCAAAAAAATATTTCTCATAAATAGAGTTTGTTTGATTTTTTTAGTCATTTACTTATAACACGATTCTATGTTGTACCATATTTTCCTTAAGAATCATTTAAACATAATTTATTTTATTGATTTTTAAGAAAAGCCCCATTTTATAGCCAATAAAACTCATAAATAATCTCCACCCTGTTGGCTGTTTTCCACAGATTTTTTCCACTTCAAAAGGTCTTTGCGCATTTGCTCTACAAGCTCTTCATTTCCGGCAGCAATATTGTCTTTCTCTTCAGGGTCATGGATCAGGTCATACAATTCAAAAGTATTGCCTTCGTCCGTGCTGATGAGCTTATATTGGTCACTTACCCATGACATTTTATTGTTGAATAAAAAACCAATAGAGGCTCCACGCTCTGATTGCTCACTAGACATCACCATTTTTAAGCTCACACCGTCCATAGGCCGATTTAGCTGGTGGTCGATAGAAAGCATATCCAAAATAGTTGGAAAATAATCACTCGTGACCGCAGGGACAGACGATATCTGACTTGGTTGTACACCATTTTCCCATACACAGAATGCAGGAACTCTTACGCCACCTTCGTACAAGCTACGTTTTCTTTCGCGATAAATCCCTGACGAACCGGGAGTCCCCCGCTCCGGACCATTGTCGCTACAAAACCAGATCATAGTATTCTGTTGCTCGCCCAGTTCACCAAGTGTTTCCCACAGCCTCCCGATTTGCTCATCCAAAGCAGTGATAGTGCCGTAATAAAGTTGTTCCTGTAGGTCATGGGTTTTATACATATTTCGATGTTTCTCATCAGCCACAACGGGCAAGTGCGGAGTATGCAGCCAAATGACCGAAAAAAAAGGATCTTCCGTCGCACTACTTTCCTTGATGAAATCCATGGCTTTATCGATGATTATTTTCGAATCATCCCCCGTTAGGTCTTCTTGAACCATCATTTCTTTGCCATTCCAATAGTGTGTGCCATATGCCTCCGAACTATCACCATCATCAATAGCTTCCCATCCATACCTTAGCCCCTCCCCCTTTTCTGTTTGAAAAACCTTAGGTTTAACCATTGGATCAAAAGTCGGCACCTTTGATTCTGTTGAAAAAAACACTTCAAATCCATGCTGGGTAGGAATGCTGAATTCTTCTGCATTTCCGGGTCTTCCGCGATTGGCATCTTTGGTTTTCGTAGTTAAGGTGCCGAGATGCCATTTTCCAAAGTGGCCGGTATGATAACCATGGCTTTTTAGCACTTCTGCCAAGGTTACTTCCTCCTTTTTCAGGTATCCACTATTTGCAGTTATAACATTTGTACGGTAAGGATTGCGCCCGATCAGGCAACTCGCACGAGTTGGTGAGCATACGGCTGAGGCCGAATAAAACCTATTAAAAACCATACCTTTGCCAGCAAGTTTATCCAAGTTTGGTGTTTGAATTACGGAGTTGCCATTAAACCCAGTATCTCCCCAACCTAAATCATCTGCCATGATCAAGATTACGTTTGGACGTTGAACTGGTAACTCTTCTTTGCAGCAAGCAAAACCTACCACAATGCAAAACAATAGAAATCTTTTCATTTTTTTATATTATCCTTGATCTCGAATATAAAGAAGAATATCACTATTAGAAAGTCAAATTGATTATGCTTCGTTTATTTTACAAATGTCCTTATATTTTGCTCAAAATATATACAATCCATAGCAAAGACGCATGAGTGTATTAGACTATTTGATAGTTGTTAATCCAATATCCGGTGGAAATGATAAAACGGACTTTTATAGTTTTATAGAAGCAGAAAGTTCACGCCAAAACTTTTCTTACCAAATATATAAAACCACCGGGCAAAACGATGCAGATGTGCTAAGAAAACTAATTGCCAATACCAACCCAAAAACTATTGTTGCAGTTGGAGGAGATGGAACACTGCTACTCATAGCCCAGATTGTAAAAAGAACTAAGATCAGGATAGGTCTCATTCCCTTTGGTTCCGCCAATGGCATGTCTAAAGAACTGGAAATACCTAAAATCCCAGACATAAACATTAGTCTTGATCCGCATCAGCGTTTCAAACTATGCTGGGGTATTATTAGAAAGGAACGGGTGCGGACAATCGACCTTTTGCAGATAAATAAGCAGTATTTTTCCATGCACTTGAGTGATATTGGACTCAATGCCAAAATAGTAAAGCGTTTCGATGCAGAAAAAATAAGGGGGTATTTCGGCTATGCTAGGTTAGCTTTTAAGGTATTCCGACAGCGGAAGCAAATAGCCTATGAGCTAGTAGCAGACCGGGAAACATATGATGGAAAGGCGTATATGATCGTAATCGCCAACGCAACCATGTATGGTACAGGCGCGGTAATCAACCCAATTGGCATACTGACAGATGGAATTTTTGAAATATGCATTATTAAGAAAATAAGCTTGTCGGGATTCATCCGATTACTTTATAGCTCAATCCACAATACTAAACCGGATCGTACAGACTTGATTCAGATTATTACCTGCGAAAAAGCTTCTATTGCTGTCAATGATTTTGAAACGTTGCAAGTAGACGGAGAGGTGGTCGGAGAGGTAAACAAAGTGGATGTAGAAATAATACCAGCCGCTATAAAAATCATTTGTTGATCATTCCCAGTTGATAAACCTCCTGTATTTTAGAAAAAATACAAGATCAGAAAAATTATAATTATCAGAACCTTCTGCTTTCGAGTTGTATCCCATAACAACGAACTCATATCTATTTTTTATGTTCTGCTGATAACCTAGTCCCAACTCAAATCTCTGTGTAGCCGCCGTGGTAAAGCGTAAGTCATCCCCAAATGAAACACTGAAAATTTCATACGCAAACAATCCATACAATGTCCCATCTGTAATGGCTGCATGGTTTATTGGCACATTTGAGCTTAACCTGTACCTAAACCTGAAATGACTATCCCAATCCTTTTGAGATTGTATAACTTCTAAACGTTCTTCAAACCTTAAATAATGCACAAAATTTAATCGCCAAAAATATGGCCATCTCAACTTTGCACCAGCCCATGGCCTAACTTCCAAAGCATTACTATTTGATTCATTGATTTTATAAATAAGGTTTAACCCTCCATGTAGACTGAATAAACCACTTAATTGACTATTAAACTGAGAGCGTGTAAAAAGGGTAGTTAATGAAGGACTAGCGTAGGAATGTTGGTAACCAAAATCATGGTTATAAACCCATTTGTCGTTCAATCTCCAGTTAAAGTACGTGTAAGCCCAAAATTGCTTGTTTTGGCCGGATGATTCCTGCGAAAATGCAAATGAAGCTGTAGCAATAACAATTACTAAACCAAGTACAATATATTTTAAAGTATTCAAAGTCGTTTGGATAACAAGTAAAAGACTTAAAATTAAAACAATGAAAAATAATTCCATCAAATTGACTGAAAATATTCATGGATTTTGAGGCCTTTTTTAATATCATAAAATACTAAAACCGATGGTTAAAGATCAATATTTTTCAACATATTTGAGTCTTATAAAATCCACATAAACCTATCCATGTGCAGCTAAAACTCCTCTTTTTATTCTTCAATTTCGTTACTATACTTCTTTTTGGAGGGGCGATGGCTCAATCTCAGAAAACTAGGATCATTGATGCGACAACTAATGAGGGCATTCCATTTGCACAATTAACTAATCAAGAAACCAATGTCAACTACACATCAGATGTACGAGGGGACGTAAAGCTGAACCATGGAGAACAGGTAAATGTAAGCCACCCTTTTTACAATTCCAGATCAGTAAAACTAGACAAAAATGATTCTTTATTTATTGTCGAACTCAACCCTAGAGGCAATATTCAATTCGATGAGGAGCAATTAAGAAGTGGAAATGAGATATTGGAAAATTATCACAAAAGCCTCTCGCTCACAAGTGCACTTCGACAGGAATCATTCGATTTTTTAAGTTTTACTGAAATTGAAGTACTTGAACAATCAAAGAAGAGTAGCAAAAGTTGGGAGCATGTAAAAACAGTAGAAACGATCACTGAAAATCGCTACACTTTTCCTGATAAAAAATATTCCCGAGTCATAACATCACATTATTTAGATGGAGATAGCAGTGAGCTCAGATATATTCCCCTTCATACATATTCCATTTCGGAACGCAATGAATATATCACCGCTATGGGTTTGAAATTCTACAATCCACTATTTAAAAGTGCATACCGGCAATATGATTTTGCTCTGATAGAATCCAATGCAAAAGCTAAAGACACTATACATATGGTGTTGTTCAAGCCCAAACCACATCGCAAATTTCTTGGAATGACGGGCCTTCTATATTTCACCAATGGTACCCATGAAAACAGAGGAGGGTATTTTTTACCAAACAACCTGAAAATTCAAGATTTTTCAGTAGCCTACACACAAGTTCCCACCAAAAAAAAGTCTGTTTTCATGAAGGAAGTTGTCATTGTTTTACCTCTAAATAATATTCCGAATTTTAAAAGTAAGTCTAAAATAATCTTTAACAGCCGAAATTCTTCTCCAAATTTCGATATCAAGAACACCTCAAATACCAAATGGCTGGATCTGACACTATTTGACAATAAAAAAGATTCCACAAGTGATGACACCTGGATGATGACCCAAATAAATCGTGAGCAGGTGGAGTATATTAAAAAAGATACCGCCGATAGAAAGTTTGTATCCTCCAATGCGCTCTCTGTGATGGGTAAAATTTTCGAAGAGAGAATAGGCTATCGCACACGATACTTTAATATAAATAATGTTTTCGCAATCAATAGATTTGAAGCTGTTAGAATAGGCCTGGGACTTCAATCTCATGAAAATATATCAGATGTATTTTCAATAGGTGGCTATATTGGATATGGTATAAAGGATGGGAAATTCAAATATGGGGGTAATCTCGGGGCCTATTTTGGCCCACAAAGAAACAATCTACTATCAATTAAATATATGAGAGATCTACGTGAACCAGGGGTTGTTGGTTATCTGGATAAAAGGCAGGATCTTGTCAAAGATTTTTTCACAAGCAGAATGGATGATTACAGATCAGCTCAGGTCACCCTCCGGTCAAAATTAAATTCCTTTGTGACTGCTTCTGCGTTATTAAACAACTATTCATTAAAACCGCTATATGATTATGTATATACTCCGCAACAGAGCGATCTATCGGATACCCAAACTTTCAACTTTACTGAAACTTCAGTATTGTTTAATATCGGCACACCTTTTATAGAACATCCAAATTTAAGATATGTGATTTATGGAAATAAGACTGTTACCAGTAACCTTTTTCTAAATATTACAAGAGGATGGAATGGTCTGCTTGGTGGTGAATATGATTATTGGAAATGGAACGGCAGATTAAAATCTACCATTCAAATGCACGAAGATTCAAAAATCAGCATGGTATTGGACGGAGGAATTATGACAACCGACCAACCCTACCAAGTAATGTATGGAGGCCCTGGAACTGAGTTTAAACTAACGGGTATTATTATCCATAATGCTTTTCAAACCATGAAATTATATGGCTTTTTTACAGATCGCTACATACATTCCTTTGTAAATTATAATTTTGGGAATGTGATTTTTAAAAAATCAAAATTCAAGCCTGAGCTTGCTTTGGCGCTAAATTTAGGTTGGGGTAAAATCAAAGGTAATAAAGATATTCATGAAGAAATTGAAGTAAGGGACTACTCTGACGGATATTATGAAGCCGGTGTGATGATAAATAACTTATTAAGATTAAAATTTTACAAATACTTTTACGGAGGATTGGGAGTTGGGACTTTTGTTGGGTTTGGCCCAGATGCAGAAGATGGTGCCTTTGCCATCCGGCTGTCCTATGAACTAGGGATGCTTTAATTCTTTCAAAAAGCAATAACTATTTTTTGCCATGTCAATACATTTTTTTTAATATAAAAATTGAAACCATACTATTTGCCCCATGAATAAAAAAGAGCATCTAGATTATTTAGAATCATACCTCACACCCCATAGGAAATTATTATTCGACAAAATATCTGCCAACCGAACACGACATTTTACTATAGTTGCGGAAGATACCTATCAGGAGCACAATGCAAGTGCATTAATTAGGAATTGTGATTGCTTTGGCATTCAGGATTTGCATATCATCGAAGAATATAACCGCTATCATTTAGCCAAAGGCATGACCCAAGGAACAGAAAAGTGGGTTGATCTCCATTATTATAGTAAATACTCAAATAACACACAAAATTGTATAGATACCCTCAAATCACATGGATATTCCATTATTGCAACCACTCCTCATGCCTGTGATAGCCGCTTAGAAAACTTTGATATCAAACAAAAATCTGCTTTCTTTTTTGGTAAAGAGAGAAAAGGGCTGTCACAAGAAATTTTAGATCAGGCAGATGCACATATTTGCATACCAATGTTTGGATTTGCCGAAAGCTTTAATATTTCCATATCCGTAGCTCTAGTACTGCAAAATGTCCTTAGTAGATTGAGGGAGAGCATAGGGGTCAACTGGCATTTGTCTCTTGAAGAAGTTATTGATTTAAAGATCAAATGGTGTATTCAGTCCATACCTCATGGCAAGGAGATTTATGAGAAATACCTTTCAGATCGTGGATTTTGAGCTAGCATACTTCGGTTTGTGATTTTCATTTAAAAAATAAATTTCAAAATATATTGAAAATGGCCTAACAGGTTTTCTCAATAATTATTAATATTTTTAGTACAAAATATAATCATTGGTCAATTCACCTAAGTTGATAAAATCAAAGAATAATTCTATCAAGCATGAGGCATCAAACACTAACGATAATTTTTCTTCTTCAATTATTCTTGATAAGAATCATTTCAGCATATCTATTTCCTGAAACACAAATATCTCAGGTGTCACCACAGGGTGTTTCTTACTGGGAATATCTGCCACCAGATTATCAATCCTCGTATGATACATATCCGCTTATAATATTTCTTCATGGAATGGATGAACGTGGTAATGGAACTACGGATATGACTAAGGTTATGAGACACGGACCTCCCAAGCACATTAAGAATGGGCATGATATGGGGTTTTTCGTTAATGGAAAAAAGGAGCATTTCTTGGTAATGTCACCCCAAACGGCTTCCAGAAGTTGGTCAATGACCTTAGTTGATGACTTTGTGAAGTATATTATTGATAATTACAAAGTTGATAAAAACAGAGTGCACGTAACTGGACTTAGTAAGGGAGGTGGCTCTACATGGGCTGTTGCAGTTAGCGATGCCAATGAACCCAATAAGTACGCAAGTGCTGCACCGGTTTGCGGATGGGCTAGGCCAAGTAAAGGGTGTGTTATCGCAGACCGTGGAATAGCAGTCTGGGCCTTTCATGGTGATACAGATGGAACTATATCTATTAGTTCAGATCAAAACATGATCAACGCTATCAATAACTGCACAACTCCTGTTGCAAGCCCAAAGGCAAAATTTAGGATTTATTCAGGAGTTAACCACTATATTTGGAATCTAGCATACTCTGTAGACCATTCCTATCAAAACCCGAATATGTATGAGTGGATGCTTATGCAACATAAAAAAGAAGACAAAATAGAAACAGAGTGGATCAATAATGGGTCTGATAATCTGACATCTATTTCTAATTTAAATTAGAAATAGATCAACTAAAATAGCATTACATTATTCTTATGAAGGTCTGCTAGGCATTAAAATATCAATAACACGATTATGTATACTTTAGTCCTTTTTAGAATCAAAAAAATAGCTTTATTTTCTCCTAATAAATTGTACATTTTAAGTTTAAATCAAGCGAAAAATAAAAATATTGCAATTTATAATGATGCGTTTTGCTAATAAATATCACTCAAACTATCAATCTTAAAACAATAACCTTACCTCAGGTTATTCTAAACGAAAATTCAATTTCAAGAATTTTCATGGTGCAAAAGTTGTCACAAACTTATTTAATATTGATTTAGATCATAAAGAAAGTAAAAATGCTTTGTTTTTAATTCATTTTGTTTAAATTTTTGCAAAAAAAGTACATGTATGTTTTTGAATAAAATATCAATATTTCCAGAAGAAATTAGAATCATCGATCAATCCAACCTTTACAAGTCGTAAATGAGACTCAAAACTGTAAAAAAAAATCAAGTCTAGATATCCCTAAATAGTATTTTATAAAGGAAAATCCTATGCCAGGATATATTTAAGTCAATATTATTGTAATAATAGATGATAATTAATATTTAATAAAATGTTACATTATAGTTTTTTGAATTGAATAAACCCCCTGCAAGTTCACGAAATAAATATCTTTGTGGCCTTAATGACCAAACAAATTTTTTCTTCAATAACCAAAAAAATCACCAACCAATGTGTTTTCTAAGATTAATGAAAATTTTCGTACTTCAATTAATATTGATAGTATTTATCTCTTCAAATACCTCGGCTCAACTTGCAAAAAGAGTTTCTCCAAAAGGGGTTAACTTTTGGGAATACTTGCCTCCGGGTTATGCAACATCCAGTACTTCATATCCTGTAATTATTTTCTTGCACGGATTGAATGAAAGAGGTAATGACAATGCTGCTATGGGAAAGGTTTTGGCATATGGCCCCTTCAACCATGTTAATAAGAAGGGGCATGATATGGGTTTTACTGTCAACGGAAAAAAAGAATACTTTGTAATGGTAGCACCACAATTGACAACTAACTATGGTAATTGGCCTAATAGTTATGTTGACGATTTAGTGAGATACGTTATAGAAACATATAAAGTTGATAAAGACAGGGTGCACATAACTGGTCTTAGTCTAGGTGGCGGTGGTACTTTTGCTGCGACATATAGTAATGAAAATGCATCAAATAAATATGCAAGTGCTACACCTGTTTGTGGTTGGGCTGACCCAAGCAAGGGTTGTGTTGTTGCAGATCGAGGGATTGCTGTTTGGTCCTTTCATGGAGATAAAGATACATCGGTCCCCATAACAACAGATCAAAATATGATCAATGCAATCAATAGCTGCACATCTCCTGTTGCAAATCCAAAGGCGAAAATCAGGATATATCCTGGCGCTAACCATTATGTATGGGACCAAGCATACTCGACTGATCATTCATACCAAAATCCTAATATATATGAGTGGATGCTTGTACAGCGTAGAAAAGGAAGTACTTCTACCCCTGCAAATCAAGCACCCGTGGCAAAAGCCGGTAACGATGCGACTATAACCCTACCTATAGATTACGCCTTTTTTAATGGTAGCGGAACAGACAGTGATGGAACCATTTCATCCTACTCTTGGGCTAAAATAAGCGGCCCTAATGCGTCTTTGCAAAACGCAAGTACTGCCACATTGAAGGCCGTAAATCTAGTGGAAGGCACTTATGTTTTCCGGCTTACCGTTAAAGATAATGACGGGGCATCTTCTACAGACGATGTGAAATTGACCGTGAATAAAGCGGCAACAACAAGTAATGTTGCACCTGTGGTAAATGCAGGTAGCGATCTGACCACCACGCTGCCTTACGATTATGCGTTCATCTACGGAAGCGCAACGGACAGCGATGGTAGTATTGCATATTATAAATGGACTAAAGTAAGCGGCCCCAATGCTAATTTGCAAACCCCGAATTCTGCCATATTGAAAGTTGTGAATTTGGTGGAAGGAACCTACGTTTTCAGATTTACGGCCCATGATAATGGTGGGGCTTCTTCATATGATGACGTTAAGGTAACTGTAAACAAAGCCGCAACAACAGCTAATATAGCTCCTGTTGCAAAAGCCGGTAATGATATAAGCACTACACTTCCAATGGATTACGCCTTTATATACGGAAGTGGAACCGATAGTGACGGTAGCATTTCTTCCTACCTATGGACTAAAGTAAGTGGACCATCTGCCTCTATGCAAACACCTAATTCTGCTACATTAAAAGTTGTGAATTTAGTAGAAGGAACTTATGTTTTTAGATTGACCGTCAAAGACAATGACGGTGCTACTGCCACCGATGACGTAAAGTTGACCGTATACAAAGCAGTTTCGACCAATATTGCACCAGTATCAAATGCAGGTAACGATGTCTCAACCACCCTGCCATATGACTATGCATTCATCTACGGAAGTGCTTCAGATAGTGATGGTAGTATTGCCTACTATAACTGGACTAAAGTAAGTGGATCTAATGCTACTATGCAAACCCCTAATTCTGCAACCTTGAAAGTTGTGAATTTAGTGGAAGGAACATATGTTTTCAGGTTTACGGTCTATGACAATGACGGGGCTTCAAATTATGATGATGTTAAATTAACTGTATATGGATCACAAACAGCAAACATTGCACCAGTAGTGAATGCAGGGAATGACACAACAGCAATCCTGCCTTATGATTATTCTTTCATAACTGGGAGTGCCACAGATAACGATGGCAGCATTGCCAGCCATAAATGGACTAAAGTAAGTGGCCCGCCCGCGTCATTGCAAATTACTAATACTGCAACATTAAAAGTTGTTAATTTGGTTGAGGGTACATATGTTTTCAGACTGACGGCTTATGATAATGACGGGGCTTCAAATTATGATGACATAAAATTAACGGTGTATTCTTCGCAAGAACCACCAGTAGCTCCACCAAGCTCAAACCTTGTCGCTCACTGGTCTTTGAACAACAATGCAGTTGATGTTTCTGGAAATGGATTCGATGGCACGCTCAAAAACGGGGCAAGTTTCACTACTAACGGCAAGGAAGGAAGTCATGCATTAAACCTGAATGGAAATGATCAATATGTAATCCTTGACAACCCAAAACAACTACCAGCAGGAAAATCCCCACGAAGTATGAGTGCTTGGGCTAAAACAAACGATATTTCAGATGAGTACAATTGGATTGCCTCCTATGGATCACCTGTTACTTCAAGTGCCATGTTTATCGGACGGCATGGTACTGAATTAAATGGAGGAGGTTATGGCGATGATGTAATCGTTAAGGATTTCTGGAAGGTCGGAGTATGGCACCACATTGTACTCACATATGATGGCAATACTGCTAAAATGTATGCGGATGGAGTTATGGTACTTTCAGAAGTAAAAAACTGGTCTCTAATTCCGGAAAACGCATATATTGGAAAGCAAGTAAACCATAAAGAAGCTTGGAATGGCTCTATTGACGATGTTCGTATTTATAATAAGGTACTTTCTCCAAGTGAAATTCAAGCATTGGCAAATACAAACTCTTCTGCTAGACTAGCCGATGAGGTAAAAGAAAGATCAACATTTAATTCTGACTTGAAGGAAATAAGCGTTTATCCTAATCCATCAAGCGGTAGATTTTTCATTGACATATCACCTGAATACTATTCTAGCGCTGAGGAACTTTCCATTACTCTATATGATCTAATGGGATCTCAGGTAATGAATAAGAAATTACCTTTCCAAGAAGAAAGAGTTGATATGGATATTTCAGGCGTAAAAGATGCGGTTTACGTATATGTAATCAGTTCGCAAAATGGTACTCTGAAACGTGGCAAGTTTATAAAAGATGCTGGGCACTGATCGCTCAGCAAAAAATAATACCTAGAGCAAAAAGCATTTTGATTAGTTTCAAAATGCTTTTTGTTTTACAAATCAGTTTATAAATTCTTTGACGAATGCAATAAGGGCATTAACTTCACCGCCATATCATAAAGTCCATGAAAGGAAAAAATTGTATAGTCACAGGAGGAAATTCCGGAATAGGATTCGAAACAGCTCTTGCCCTTGCCAATCTTAATGCGAACGTACTCATATTGTGCAGAAGTGAGGAGAAGGCTGAAAAGGCCGTAAAATCCATAAGAGCCAAAACGCAAAATAAAAATATCGATTTTGTGATTGTAGACTTAAGCTCTCAATCTTCTATCAGGGTGGCTGCTAAAAAAATACTACAGTCATTTGATAAAATTGACATATTGGTAAACAATGCCGGAACTTGGTTGTCGAAACTTGAATTGACGGAAGAAGGAGTAGAAGGGCAATTTGCTGTTAATCATTTAGCATATTTTTTACTCACCCATGAGCTTCTCGGTGCGCTGAACAAATCAGAAGACGCAAGAGTAATTTGCGTGGGTTCAGATTCTCACTTTAAAGGAAAAATCCATTTTGAAGATCTGACACTCGGCAAAAAATACCATGGACTCAAAGCTTATGCACAATCGAAGTTGGCCAATACTATGTTTGTGTATGAACTTGACCGCTTGCTAAAAGCAAAAAATATAAATCATATTTCCATCAATTGCGTGCAGCCAGGCCTCGTAAAAACGGATATAGGTCTAAAACATACCATCTCTCTTCATAGCCTGGCATGGAAAATTCGACGTTTGGGCGGAGTAAGTCCTGCCAAGGGGGCAGAGACTTCTATTTTTCTTGCCACATCAAATGAAGTAAAAGGACAAAGTGGCAAATACTGGGACAAATGCAAATCAAAGCCTTCGTCAAAGCGATCTTACAATACTGAAGATGCTGCAAAGATCTGGCAAATTTGTATGGATTTTTGTAGCCTTGATGATTACTTTTCGACCTTGGAAAAAGCAGATCATTTATAAACCCGGAACATTTTTTCTAAAATCGCCATCTTAACTCTTGTTGGAATAAACTTTACGAGTTTGATGATCCACCAATTCATTTTTCCAGGATTAATAACCATCATTCCTTTCAGCATATTTTTAACAGCTATCTTCGCCACTTTGTCAGGCATCATCACGATTAGATTGGCTTTGCCTCCCTGTGACTGAATCCGTTTCAACCCACCTTCATTTGTCAACACTGGTCCAGGACACAAAATACTAACCTTTACTCCATGATGCCGCACTTCTTCATTAAGCGACAATGAATATGCATACACAAAATTTTTAGTTCCGGTATATACAGCTTTGTAAGGCAATGGAATATAAGCCTCCATACTGCTGGTATTCATAATATGTCCGTAACCCTGATTCTTCAGCTTGGGCAAGAATTTATGAATCATGGCAATATAAGCCTTATTGTTTAGGTCGATCATTTTGAAATACCGCTCCAACGGAATGTCTTCAAACCTTCCTCCATCTCCAAATCCAGCATTATTTATAAGTATGGAAATATTATAGTTTTTATCGTTGCACCAATCAAAAACCACTTGCGCTGCATTAGCATCAGTGAGATCCACCCCGATCGCGTCTACCTTAGTGTTGTAACTATCAGAAATCTCTTGCTTTAACTCATAAAGCTCTGGTGCCTCTAAAGCAACAAGTAGTGTATTTATATTTCTTCTGGAAAGCTCTCTGGCAATTTCTCTTCCGATACCCAAGCTAGCACCTGTAATAAGTGCATAGTCGTTTTTAGAATTCATAAAAATCAGGACAGTAAAAAGTCGCACAAAGATAAATTGAGAAATGAAATATAGAAATGAAATCGACAAAAAAGCTAACTACCAAGGAGGCAAAACCACTTAGCTTTTTTTAAGTTTTTTTCATGGATCTTTAAGACATTTCACCTCAAAACAAAGGCTAGATCAATGTGAGTTTCTGGTTGATTTCCATGGCCATGGCTTCCTGTTTCAATTCTTTCTTTATTTCCCGAATATATTCCACCACTTCATCCAGATACTCTTTGAGATCGCGAGATGTCGCATAGGTATGAACTTTAAAGAGCGTCTCCCCTACCAGACCAATTTCTTCGCTGTTCCAAATCCCTTTAACTTCTTCACTCGTCGCTCCACCAAAACGCTCGCCAAGAAAGGCCAACGTTCTGTCAATGTAGGGCGTTGTATCAAAATGTGTATTGACGTCGAACGTGGTAGGGATAAAAATGCCAATATGATTATTGCGCTGCAATCTATCCACAAAAGTCTCTACAGCTTCGTCAAAAGATGCAGAAGCAAGATGCGCATTGTCACCGGACCATAGTTGATAATCTGTTGTTTCATTAGAAAATACAACATTAAAATCGGGCGGAGGGGAAACGTTAAAATCTTCCTCTAAACCATTGTTGATCAATATGGTAAATATCTTGGTATTGTTGTTTTCAATTTGTGATTTGATGGATTTATGAAGGTTTGAAATGGCATTCCAATGATCCTTATCACCAGATCCTACCACGATCACTTGGTTGACATTCTCCAGTATTTGTTCCACATTCTCATTAAAATCCTTATTCAAATAGATGATCAGATTTTCATAAGTATTCAACAGGTTATCTACCATCAGGGCCATTTTGGTGCCTCCTTGAGCTTCCTTCTCCAGCAATATATCCAGTCCACTGTCATGCTGATATACATTGGATTTTGCCTTGGACAAATCCAATTCCGCCGAGAGCGTATTTCTGAATGGATATTCGGCATATATCGTTCCCGTATCAGTGTTATTTTTCAATCTTACGGCCAATCTTTTGCCTAGCTCTGTAGCGCCATGGGTATGAAATAGATCAAAAACCAACACAACCCTTTTTTCCTTATCTCCTCTGGTAAGGCGTTTGTTCGATTCCGTGAGATAATGCCCCAACAATTTTGCTAACTCTATGGCCACGGAAGGATAATCATAAAGGATTTGCAAAAAATAATCTCGATCAAAAACCAAAGTTTCTACATCAGTTAGTGCAGAAACGGTAGCAGACCTTGGCTTATTTTCCAGTATTCCTACTTCACCAAAAGTGCTCCCTGGAAGTAAATAGGCAAATATCTTGTCACTTTTATCAGGAATAACTTTCTTGACAGTTACTATGCCGCTGATCGTAATAAATAATCGATCGCTCGGGTCACTTTCCCAAACGATCACCTCTTCGGGCAAGTAGGTTTCCAAACCTGCTTTTTCAGAAAGATTGATCAGAACATCATCTGGGATATTTTTGAAGATGGCGGTTTGATTCAAACCCCTTAATATTTTACCCTTCTGCAATTCGTTCACTTTCTATTCATTATTTTATTTTGAAAACTTTTGACACCTCTCCTCTTCCAAATCGATCATTGCCCAAATCAGCTTTGGTATTAGCGTCACTTGATCTATCGAAATTGACAAAACCTTTAGATTATTTTCTATTATATAATTAGGGTTTTCCCTATAATTTTGCAACACATTTTCTCCTCCAAAAAATTCATATGGAAAAACATTTTGTTGCTTTCCATGGAAATATTGGGCTTTTACCTTCCCTTCCAATAGAATGTAAATATGGTCTCGCAACGATTCTTCGGAAAGGTCATTTTTTGCGATTGTGACTTCTACAAATGCACTTGCCAAATGCGTAAATAAGGCAGTAGAACCTATATTTTGAATAACATCTGACTTTTGCAGCTTGGTAATAATATCTCTTCTAGCATCAATTGCCTCCTTCAAATGATGATCATGCATCAATTGATCCATGGATTCTTCATCCATTTCCATACAAGTCACGTAGCTCAGAGCTGAATAAGTTTCTTGATCAGAATAACCAAAATACTTATTTGTGTTTCCAACAATATTGCCTGCATCAAAGCGCATTCTACTTTCATTTTTCTGCTCAACCAATCCACTTAAAATCAAAAAGCAATTGCCTTTTGAATCCATGGATTTCGGAAGCATTTCACCCGGTGAAAACTCTCTAATGCCCATAAGGCCGATTAATTCCTCAATATGGGCTTTATTCAACATCGGGAAATAAACCCGCAAAAATTCAATGGCTCTTTTTTTCCAAATCGAGAAATCTTCATGATGGATAAGCACATGAGTTTCTCCAAAATTTACATTTATGATATTGCTCTGCTCTGAATTTGGAAAACCATCGGTATGTGCCATCACCAATAACCCTGAATTATCTTTTGCATAATCCGACAAATTTCCATGAATCAATCCGCCACCAACATCGATTTTCTTCAAATCCACTTTGGATAAATAGGCTTCTTTTACATAATCCATATCTGCCTCGGAGAAAATACCCTGAGATGTATCTATTATTTGCCGATAGGTATTAAAATTTATGGCGTCTGAAAGATGGACATAAGTTTTATAATTCTGACCTTCCAAAACCCTAAAATGAAAGACATTCGTCTCAACTGTATGGGGCGAATAAAAGGGCTTAATTTCCATGCCCTGGAGAATATTCCATTCATCCGGTTTCAGATCAATGCAATTAAAAGACATTTGGAGCAAATCCATTTCCGAATTCAAAAGAGCTTTGAGTTTGCGCTCTGCAGTCTTATGAATCAAGGCCGTAGCATATAAATTCAATTTTCGCTCCGTACGTAACAATTCCGTTATTCCGGCAAAATGATCGTCGTGAATATGGCTTAAAAATATGCCTTCGATTTCTGAAATCCCAATACTCAAATGTTCCAGATTATTCAAAATATTTGGCCCGGCATCTACAAGGTAAATGTGATCACGATGGCGTATTATACCCGCCATACAAGGTCTATTGACATCCCAGCCATTGCCCTCACCAGAATGTGTAATTGAAAAAACATCAGGTTCTATTTTGCTTAAAGGCAATGAATATGGCGCGGTAAAATGTGTTTTTTCTGACAAATTCAGATCAACGGAAATGGTCTCATGTTCATAAGAAATATCGAATTTATTGATTGCTATCCTAGAAATAAAAACGCCATTTTTTATTTCTATTTGCTCATCTTCGAGGATACGTGGTGTTACCAATTCCTCAACAGGAGTAATCTTTCCTCCAGAAAAATAAGTCTTGGTAGTAAATATTTTTTTTGAAATTACTTCCGGAATCCCAGTGTCTCTGATTTCCTCTTCCGTAGCAAGTCCATGATTTCCAACAGCAATATAATTGATTTGAGATTTTACTTGATCTGCACATCCAATGAGCATTGGACGGAATTTTTTGTAATTCGCATGATCAGGAAGATTAGTTCCCTGCATGTACAGCATTTGTAAAACCGGAAACTCCGCCAAATTGTCGATTTGCCCATTCTGAATTAAAGTATCAGATAGCAGGATGCAATTCGGTCCTGTCTCAATTTTTTCATCCCCACGCAATTCATGGATTATACCAGCTTTTTTCAAATGCTTAACAGCATCGGGCGGACAGCCACAACAGATATAAACATCCGCTGCCTCAATGGCGACCCAAGTGATCCCTGTAGCGATATGTTTCTTAACTATAAGTGCCATAAATCCATGAAGCAATCGTTTTGGATGAATTTAAGAAAATCTCCAAAGAACTTATATTATGCCAAACTTTATCCTTCATCTGAAACGTAAGGTTTGTCATTCATTTCCGCACCTGTAAAACTTTTTTACTGGTTTTGTCCCAAAGCTTGCTGAATCGTGCTGTAAATTTGTTGATATTGTTGGTTTTCAGGCTCCAGAGCCAAAAGCCTTTGCAAGACTGGCGCTGCCTCTTTAAATCGCTTTTGTTCAAAATACAAATATCCGAGCGCGTACAGATTGGAAGTAGAATTTGGATTGATAGATAAGCCTCTTTTAAATGCCAACTCTGCTTCATCCCTCTTACCCAATTGTTGCAATATCAGCCCATAATTATAAGGAACCCGATCATTATAATCGATTTTTTCTGTGGCCAGCTTCATGTATTCAACCGCCTCAAGCATTTTATTTTGTTCGGCATAAAGCAACCCTAGTGAATAATAAGCTTGCCCAAAGGCAGGTTCCAATTCTATCACTTTCTTGAATAACTTTTCTGCTTCTGCAAATCTCTTTTGGTTATAGTACAATCCGGCTAGATTTATCCTGGCAGGATTATAATAGCTGTCAATTTCAATGGCTCGGACGTACGCCTGCTCGGCCAACGAGATATTTCCTGTGCGATCATAATATTGTGCAATTTCCATTTGCCCACCTGGAAAATCAGACCTTAGCTGCAATCCTGTCCAGTATGATTTAAACACCTGATCATAATTGGCTTGGTCAAGATTGCTCATCATATTTTTTGGCACCCCTACCAGTGAACCAAGTGCTGCAATGCGCACGGTGCGTACATTATCTACCAACAACGGAGCTAGTAATTGGGCTTTATTTTCGGGTGGTAGCACATCTACTTGTCGAGCCGATGTATATCGCACCAAAGGTTCTTTGTCACTTAGCAGGGAGGCAATCGCCTGAAAAGCTCCGGGATCAACAGATTCTCCAAGATACATAACCGCAGTCGAGCGGGCAATGGCCGGCTGGGTTTGGTCTGTAGCCAGATCGATCAGATCTGGAATCGCCTCAGGGTCACGGGTACGGCCAAAAGCCAATGCTTCAGAAAAGTGTTTGGCGCGATCTGGCCCATACCATTTTTTGATTGCTGCTGCGGCCCATTCCGATGATTTGTCATCGTGGCAGCCTGATCCATTGCAAGAATTAGGCGTATCAAATTTCACGCTCAGATCCGGTCTGGGTACTCTGAAACTATGATCTCTCCTAAAATCATTTCCCATATAGGTTCGCCCAGGCATGTGACAACTGATGCACTCAGCAGACTCTGTATTCAATTGATGGAAATGATGAGTTTCACTTTCATATTTTGCTGGCTCATGGCATTGAAGGCACAACGCATTTCCCTTGACTTTCAATTCGAGGGAGTGCACATTGTGGCAATCGTTGCATTTTACATTATTAGCATACATCTTACTTTGTATGAAAGACCCATATACATAAACCTCTCCGAGAATCTGTCCGTCGGCATGATACACTCCGTCCCTCAGTAGATCAGGCGCATAGTGATCCATATATGTTCCTTCATGATCATAAAATTTAGTGTATTGTGTACGGAGCGAATGACATCTGGCGCAATCATCTACCAACTTCCCCGGTGCGGCATTTTTACGCATATATAGCTTTCCAATATTCTTTACACTGTCCTCACTTTTGAGGTATGCCTCAGAACCAATGACAGCTATATGATCTTTGCCCGCTCCATGACAAGACTCACAGCTCACATTTATTTCAGCAAAAGTAGTATTGTAAGCATCCTTAACTGGGTCATAATTCTTTTTCACCAAAGTGGAATGACAATCAGAACACATAATATTCCAGTTCAGCCCGCCTTTAGTCCAATGAATCCATTCGTCATGAACAACTTTCATATCTGGGTATAAATCAAACCATTTGTTCTTTTCTGTATCCCATGCAGTGCGCAAACATTGGAATTTCCCCCTCGGAAACTCGACAATATATTGCTGCAATGGCTCAACGCCAAAAGTGTAGAGAATTTCATAGTCATGGTATTCACCATCCCCTCCTTCCGTATTTACAAAGTACTTCCCATCTTTTTTGAAGAACTTAGACGTAACTCCCTGATTTTCAAACGTTGTATTAAAATCAGCCAATACAGATGAAGAATCTGCCACCATCATGGCTCTTTCGTGATCAGATCCTTTCCAATTGGCATATTCCGCTTCATGACACGATTTGCAAGATTCACTGCCGAGATAGTCCGAATTGTTCAATACATCATGTGCATGTTTGGAGGTAGAAACAGCTACGTTTTCAGCTTCTTTTGGCTTTTCACTACAACTGTAAAATACCATCGTCCCGCACCAAATTGAAGCTACAGCAAATATTAGAAAGGATAATTTGTATCTATTGAAAAGATGAATAGGGGCCATATATACTAAAAAATTAGAGGCATGCAATTTAATTAAATATGATAGTCGGGCAAATCTATTGCCCCAGCTGACTGAATAATATTTTTACAAATAGAAAAACATTTATAAAAAGGTGTAAATTATGTTTCAATAAACATCCAATTAATAATTCTACCATGAAAGAGAAATCAAGAAGAGATTTTCTGAAAATATCAGGACTTACCACCGCTGCTTCGCTCTTGGCGATGCACTCGACAACCGGAGCCATCACAACTAATGCCAAAGAATCAACATTAAATTTAGGGCTAGCCTCCTACTCCTTGCGGAAATTTGATCTGGATCAAACCATAGCCATGACAAAAAGGGCCGGATTGGAATATCTGTGTTTAAAAAGCATGCACATGCCCTTGGATGCCACAGAGGAAGAAATAAAAAAGGCGGCAAAAAAAGTACAGGACGCCGGATTGATTTTATATGGAGTTGGGGTGATTTATATGAACTCTCCTGAAGAAGTTGATCGCGCGTTCGTTTATGCCAAACAAGCCGGCGCTTCGACTATCGTGGGTGTACCTTCGCCTGAACTGTTAAAATACACCAACGATAAAATCAAAGAATATGACATCAAGATAGCCATTCACAACCATGGGCCTGGTGACGAAAAATACCCAAGCCCCAAAAGTGTTTATGACAAGATAAAAGATCTTGATCCGCGCTTTGGCTTATGTATGGATATTGGCCATACGGAGCGCATTGGTTTTGATCCAACTGAGGCAGGTGAAGCTTATTTTTCCAGGCTGTTTGATCTTCATGTCAAAGATGTGGACAAGGCTGCTGCGGACGGCAAAACAATCGAAATCGGCCGGGGTGTAATCGACATTCCAAGATTCCTGAAAATGCTTGTTGATAAAGGTTATCAGGGCACTGCCAGCATCGAATACGAAAAAGATGCCGATGACCCCATGCCGGGATTATGCGAATCTGTAGGCTATGTGAAGGGATGCTTGGCTTCCATAAGGTAGAAAAATAATCTTAATCTTAAAAATCCTTCAAAACCCATGGATTTTGAAGGATTTTTTATACCAAAAGATTGCATAGGCTTATTCAATAAAATCTATCTGCTTCCATTCCCCTTCTATCGGGTCGTTTTGCTGAGGTGCACCGGGCGTACTTCTTCCATTTTCGATATAGGCAATCAGCAAGCTTTTTAATTCTTCCACTTTTTGGGTTTCCATGGCCTGTAGGTTTTCTGATTCAGCAGGATCATTGGCCACATTGTACAACTGGATAGGCGGCAATGTATCGATGACTTCTTTTTGATTTGGTTTTGGAAAACTCCACCCGCCCGATCCAGGGCACATAATCAACTTCCAATCTCCTTGGCGAATGGCAAAGCTCCCATTGATGGAATGATGGACAGTAGCTTCGCGCAATGGATTTTGAAGGCTTTTTTGTTCCAATACAGGCAAAATACTATAGCTATCCTCCCCTTCATTTTCTGCCAATTGATACCCCGTAATTTCGGCGCAAGTCGCCATTAGGTCAGTGGTACAGATCGTTTCATCAGATACACTTCCTTTAGCTACTTGCTTTGGCCATTTCACAATAAAAGGAACCCGATGACCTCCCTCAAATATATCTGCCTTATGTCCTCGGTATATATAACTGGGATAGTGTCCTTTAGCAGTCATTTCTTCAATTTTAGCTGCGGGTGAACAACCATTGTCGCTAGTGAATATCACGATGGTATTTTCTTCAATCCCTGAAGATTTTATTTCCGTAAGCAATTGTCCCATATGATCATCGACCATCATAGTGAAATCACCGTATGGATTTAGACCGCTTTTTTCCTGCCATTCCGCCGTTGGCAAGATGGGAGTATGTGGGGATGGCAGTGCCAGATATAGAAAAAAGGGTTGCTTTTCCATGGATTGTTCTTTTACATGAGCAATAGCCCTGCGGAAGAAATTGGGTGTTACATCTTCGTGAATAAAATCCGCAGAGGTTGGCCCCTTTCTCCACCATGAATATTTCCCCTTATTTACGGTAACGGTATCCGGCACCATCGTCGGCATGCCATTTTCTACATAGACATATGGTGCCATATCAAGAGAGCCGGAATGCCCATAAGCATAGTCGAAACCTAGATCGTTCGGGGAATTTGTAACTGGTTTTGTGAAATCTATATTGTCAAAATCCTTTTCGTTCCAACCAGCTCCAGACTCAACATCGGGGTCTATAAGTGCCCAATCCCAACCCAAATGCCACTTGCCGATAAAGGCAGTGTGATAACCCTGCTTATTCAACATAGATGCTACTGTAGTTCTAGAATTTGGGATCAAAGCCTTGGAATTTCCCGTAAGGACGCTACTCTTGAGCCTGCTTCTCCAGTTGTATCTGCCTGTTAGGATGCCATAGCGGGTCGGTGTGCAGACAGCAGAAGAAGTATGTGCATCCGTGAACTTCATGCCTTCCGCAGCCATCTGGTCGATGTGCGGCGTTTTTATTTTTCCATTTTCATTAAAAGCATGAATATCCCCATACCCCAGATCATCCGCTAAAACGTAAATAATATTTGGCAACTTGGCTTGCTCTTCCTTTTGCTGAGAACAACTGACTATCGCAACTGAAAAAATCACAAATAGAATAACATGGATTTTAGAAGCTTTTTTTATCATAATACTTTTGAATGAGTAATGGATGGCCTTTTACTTTTTTTAATACGGATATTGAAGATAATGATTTTATCTAAAAATCAACAAATTACAATTGATTCTTAGCGCCGACATTCTCCATGGTTTGAACCAAGTTATCTATCACACTTTTAATTTGAGCCAAAATTTTCTCATCCTTAACTCGGCCATTTCCATCTATTCTTCCTTTGGCTCCTTGAATCAAAAGCTTTGATTTTTCAGGAATAGGTTGCTGCACAAGTGTTTTTAAAATAATATCTAAGGATTCAAAAGCCATTTTTCCGGAACTGGACGCCACAATAAAAGCAATGGGTTTGTAGGATAAAATAGTCTCAGCAACAGTCCATTCCAACGCATTTTTCAAAACAGAAGGGAGGCTAAATACGTATTCAGGTGTGCTGATCAAAATTCCATCGGCTTGATCAATTTTGGTCAGAAAGGATTTTATGCTTTCTGGGATTTCGGATTCTTTCAGCACAGGATCAAAGTGTGGAAGCTTATTGAGGTCTTCATAGATATCTACGACAACCTTATTCTGGTAAAGTTTCGAAATGTGCTCAAGGATCTTCCAGTTGGTTGAATGATTCCTCGTACTTCCCGATATCGCCAGAACGCTTTTCAATTTCTTTTGCTATTCCCTTAGTTTCAAATCCCTGTTTTCTTCCCTTCCAAAGCCCTCAATTTCCATGGAATCTGCCGTGACATGAATGACAGCGTAAGAAGTTTCCTCCGTATCGACCATTCCTTTCATAGTCACATAGTGAATTCCCGCATGCACCCCATAGTTACCTGCATGGTTGTGCCCGTTGACGTAGGCTTTTACGCAAGGATATTTCTCGATTAATTCTAACACTTCATTAGCATTCCAAAGGTTGTGTACATTTTCTGGGAAGATTGGGAAGTGACTGTAGAGCACGACATTTTCATGGTTTTTTGATGCTTTCTTCAGTACTTTTTTCAACCAATTGAGCTGAGCGTCCCCCATTCCTCCATTCCACTTTGGAGAAGATATCTTGTTTTCTTCATAGTAAGTAGCGGCATGTTCATATTCTTTGCTTCCTTCCGGATAACCATGAAAACTGATATCATTTCCATTTAGTACCACAAATCGCCAGCCCTTGATTTCAAAATCATAATACTTAGACGGCATATTCATTTTTGCTGGCACTAATGCTTTTTTGTCGTCTGCTACAGAAAAATCATGATTGCCCAACACATGGTATTTTGGGGCTTTTAGTTGTGCATACACAGGCCCTACCACATCAAAGCTCTCAAAATCACGATCGATAAAATCTCCCAGATGCACCACAAATTCCAGATCCAACGTATTGAAATGTTTGACGCAAACATCAAGTTTATCTACTGACTGGGCATATTTTCTCGCGCCAGTGCCAGGGTCGCTGCAATATTGGCAATCGGCGATGACGCCAAATGAAAACGTGCCGGGAGAATCAGTTTTTTGCTGTGCCATGCCATTGATGGAGATAAGTAGAAAAACGATTATGATTTTATGCATAACAAATGTTTACTATAGTTTCTGATAACCTATTCAATTTGAATGTTATTGGATGATAGAATCATGGAAATCTTTATCGGATATTTATCCGTTCCATGAAAGAATGTCAATCTATTTTCAGGACTTTCAAATTTATAATCTCTCGGATTATGGAATTTTCCTTCAACCCAAAAATATCCTGTTGGTGACTTTCTGGTTTTTTCATCGAGTTGTTTTATTGAAACGTACAGATCATATAAAAGAAATTCCTTTGCTTCCTCCCCAGGAAAACTTCCGACTATTGTTCCGCATTCAAATAACCTGACTCCGATGCAACAATTCTCCAGCTCATTAAAGACTTCAATGTTCCGAATACTATTTGCAAATTCATTAATTGAGTTTGAGGTTTCCTTTTTAACCTCAATACTTTGAGCTTTGGATGAAAAACTCAAACCAAAAAATATTGTCAAAGCCAGTAGTACAGATCTTTTCATTTTTCAATAAACAACATTCAAACAAGCAATTCCTTTTCCTTTTCTGAAATGATAACTTTCTCATTTTCAAAAAATTGTAATTCATTTTGAAACCGCTGCTTTATCTGATCATTGCACAAGTTGCCAAGACTTCCTTCGTGGGTATGGTTGAGTTTGGAAGGGATTTCAAACTCCCCTTTTTCTATGCAACGCCCCACTTCTACATACGCATCCCGAAACGGCATGCCCTCCAAAACGAGCTGATTGACCAGCTCCACGCTGAACATATATTTGTATTTGTCTTCCTTAAGGATTTCCTCTTTCACCTCAATTTTTTCCAACATAAACCTGGTCATGTACAGGCATTCTTTCAGATTGGTAAAGGCAGGCATAAAGCTCTCCTTGATCATCTGAAGATCGCGATGATATCCTGATGGCAGATTGGTCGTGATTAACGCAATCTCATTTGGCAAAGCTTTCAATTTGTTGCATCTGGCGCGGATAAGCTCAAAAACATCTGGGTTTTTCTTGTGCGGCATGATGCTCGAACCTGTCGTGTATTCGTCAGGAAACTTGATAAATCCATGGTTCTGGCCCATGTAGAGACAGACGTCCATGGCAAATTTTCCAATCGTCTCTGCTATGGTCGCCATGGAATTTGATAGGACTTTCTCAGCTTTTCCTCGTCCCATCTGCGCATACACCACATTGTAGTTCATGGATTCAAAGCCCAATAAATCCGTGGTCAACTGGCGATTGAGCGGAAAGGATGAACCATAACCCGCAGCGGACCCCAGCGGATTGCGGTTGACGATGCTGTAGGCAGATTTCAAAATGGTCAAATCATCCGCCAGCGATTCTGCATACGCCCCAAACCACAAGCCAAATGACGACGGCATAGCCACCTGCAAATGCGTGTAGCCAGGCAGCAAAACGTCTTTATATGTATCGCTGAGCGCAAACAAGCGGTCAAATAATGCCTTTGCCAATTCAACCAATTCCAGCACTTCAGCACGCATAAAGAGCTTCAAATCCAACAGCACCTGATCATTGCGCGATCTCCCAGAATGGATTTTCTTGCCAATATCCCCAAGCCGTTTGGTCAGCATCAGCTCCACCTGCGAATGAACATCCTCTACCCCATCTTCAATCACAAATTTTCCCTGTTCGATTTCTTCATGGATTTTGGATAGTTCTTTGGAGATAATTTCAAGCTCCTTCTGCTCCAACAAGCCAATAGATGTCAGCATGCGAATATGTGCCAATGAGCCGATCACATCGTATTTTGCCAACAGCAAATCCAATTCGCGGTCCATGCCCACAGTAAATTTGTCGATTTCTTCAAGGACGCTCACGTCCTTTTGCCACAGTTTATTTTTTGATTCGGACATATTATCCCAATATTTTGTCTAACAATTTAATATATAATGCTATCCCTTCCTCAATCTCGTCGATGCCGATATATTCGTCGGCTGTGTGCGATCTGGCAGAATCTCCCGGGCCGATCTTGACCGAAGGAAAAGGCATCAATGCCTGATCAGAAAGTGTCGGAGATCCATAAGTCTTAATGTTTAGATCCATGGCACATTGGTGCAAAACATGGTTTTCGGGCAATCCTGAAGGTTGCAATCGCGTCGACCTTGGCACAACTTCGCAATCCACATGCGTGCTAATGATTTCCAAAATTTCATCATTAGAGTAAGCATCCGTACTCCGCACATCCACCACAAATCTGCATTCATCAGGTACAACATTATGTTGTGTGCCGGCATTGATGACAGTGACGCTCATTTTGATATCACCCAAATTTTCAGATGTATTTTCAAATTGATAATTGCGAAACCAGTTGATATCATCAATGGCTTTGTATATGGCATTTTCGCCTTCCCCTCGTGCGGCATGTCCTGATTTTCCTCTGGAAATGCAATCCAAAACCATGAGCCCTTTTTCGGCTACGGCCATTTGTAAAAGCGTTGGTTCGCCCACAATGGCAAAATCAATTTTGCCAAGGTTGGGCAATATCAGCTCCACGCCATTTTTACCACTTATTTCTTCTTCTGCCGTAGCGGCTAGAATGAGATTATATTTCAAATCCTGCTTGTCGTAAAAATGAACAAACGCCGCCATCAGCGAGACAAGGCAGCCACCGGCATCGTTGCTACCTAGGCCATATAGATTCCCATCTTCTACCAAAGGGGAAAAAGGGTCTTTTTTCCATGAAATATTTGGCTTCACCGTGTCGTGGTGGGAATTCAGCAGAATGGTAGGCTTGGATGTGTCAAAGTGCTGATTGCGTGCGATGATATTATTTTTGACACGCTCAACTTCTATGGATTTTGAAGTGAAAAAGTTTTCGATTATGTCCGCCGTCTTGTCTTCTTCTTTGCTCAGCGATGGAGTGGAGATGAGTTGTTTTAGTAGGTCTATGAAAATTTCCGGTCGGGTTTCCAATTATTTGATGATTATAGTTCCAATGTCATTTTGGCCTAAAGCCAGAGCAGCGATGTCTTTCGAATTCATGATGCGCACGGCTTTCACTCCCGCAGCAAGTGCATCAAAAGCATTATCGATTTTTGGGATCATCCCGGCATTAATCGTTCCGTCAGCTTTAAGGCCAACATAATTTTCCGCATTGATCTCTGGGATCACACTATCAGGTTGATTGATATTTTTCAGTACACCATTCAACTCAAAACAATAATTCAGTTCGACATCAAATGCCTCAGCCATACCCACCGCAATACTTGAAGCAATTGTGTCGGCATTGGTAT